>RFST01000163.1 GCA_009923855.1 Actinomycetota bacterium | reverse complement strand
GGGCCGAGGAGGCCGCTTCTGCGGCCGGCGAGTTGACCGGCCGGGCGGTGTGGTGGGTCCACGCTGTGCCGTCCCAATAACGGGTTTCGAACTGGCCTGATGGATCGGGGTACCAGCCTGCAGGAACGGCGGTCACTGCTCGATCGTGCCTTCCTCACCCGCGATGCTGCGCCGCATATCGGTGTCTGCCTGCACGTTCTGCATGCGGTACAGATCCATGACACCGAGGTTTCCGGATCGCAATGCCTCGGCGAGAGCCAAAGGAACTTGAGCTTCGGCTGCAACGACCTGGGCGCGCATCTCCTGCTCTTCGGCAACTGCCATTGCCCGCCGTTGCTCTGCTTGTGCTTGGGCAATTTTCTTGTCGGCTTCAGCCTGGTCGGTCTGTAGCTCAGCCCCGATGTTGCGGCCGATGTCAACGTCGGCAATGTCGATGGACAGAATTTCGAATGCCGTACCCTCGTCGAGACCGCGCTCGAGTACTCGCTTCGAAATTGCCTCGGGGTTTTCGAGCACCCATTTATGGGTCTCGGCTGAACCGATACCCGACACGGTGCCTTCGCCAACGCGGGCGATCACGGTTTCTTCGCCAGCACCGCCGACCAGCCGGTCGATGTTGGCGCGCACGGTCACTCGGGCCACCGCAACAACCTGAATGCCGTCTTTAGCCACCGCGGCCACGCGCGGGGTGTCGATCACTTTCGGGTTCACGCTCATCTGCACTGCCTGGAGCACATCTCGGCCAGCGAGGTCGATGGCGGTGGCGCGTTTCCACGGCAGTTCGATATTTGCTCGGTCGGCCGAAATCAGCGCGTCGACCACGCGGCCAACGTCGCCGCCGGCAAGAAAGTGCGCTTCCATCTGTCCGATCTGCAGTTCGATTTCCGCTTTTGTGGCGCTAATGAGTGGGCGAATGATCTGCCCCGGCGGAACCTTGCGCAACCGCATGCCGATAAGGGTTGCGATACGTACGCGTACGCCAGAAAAGATCGCCGTGATCCATAGCCCGACGGGGATGAAGTAGAGAATCAGTGACAGCAGCAGTACGGCAACGGCTGCGATCACGATGGCGAGGATCTGACTAGTGTCCATTGGACCTCCTATCAGGTCACCCTAGTTGTTGTCGCTGTCGCTGTCGCCCGGGGCGTTGCGAGGTAGTCGGTCGTTGCCGCCAAAGACATCGAGCCACCGGCGCGGTCGGTCACGCGGAGCGACACCCCCGGTGACCGTGCTGCGCAACATCAATCCCCGGTCGGCACGTATGAGCCGTGCCCGGGTGCCCATGATCGTGATCATCGCGACCACGAGGACCAATGCTCCGGCGGCCACCGCAGCGACCGTCATGATTGCGGTGGTCACCGTTCCATCGGGCGCGTAGGTCAGATCGCGGCCGAGAAGCGCGAGGACGAGGCCGGCACCCGCAGCCAGAGTGCCAGCGATACCGGCGATACCAAAGCCCGGGATGACGAATATCTCCACGAGGATGAGTGCGATTCCGAGTCCGAGGAGGGCCAGGTCCTCCCATCCGGCGAGACCTGCGAGAAGGTGCCCCCACAAGAACAGCGCCAGCGCACCGGCGCCGCCGAGTGCGAGCAGGCCACCGGCACCGGTCGAGAACTCTGCGATGAACAGCCCCACCGCGGCGAGAAGCAACAGACCGGCAATTGCCGGCGATGTGAGGAACCGCACCAACGACTCGCTGACTCCCGGAGTGATGCGTTCAATGGTGGCCGACTCGAGCCCGAGGTACGCCAGGAGTCCGTCGAGGTCATTGACGGCGATATCGGCGATACCGGCATCGAGTGCGGCGGCAGTCGTCAAGGTGAGGAGTTGGCCCGCGGCGATGACCCCCTCCACCTCGACATCGGTATCCACCATGGCGGCTGCGACGAGCGGGTCGCGTCCGGTGGCCTCGGCTGTTGATTCAAACAACCCGCGGACCGCCGAGATCGTCTTGGCGTCAGCGGTTTCCCCAGTGCCGCCCACAATTGGCGTGGCGGCGCCGATCACTGCCCCTGGAGTCATTGCAATCGTGTCGGTCGCAAGTGCGAGCAGAGCGCCAGCGCTGAGCGCCGTGGAATCGACCAGGGTGTGCACCGGAACCTCGGCGCGCAGCAATGCGTCACGCATCGTGACCGCGGCGTCGAGCCGACCTCCAGGGGTGTCCATGTCGATGATGACGGCAGCCACGTTGTCGTCGGCTGCGTCGCCGAGTTCACGATCGAGAAAGGCTGATAGACCGAGATCGATGGTGCCCGAGATGTCGATGACGTAGATCTTGGTGTCGGTAGCTGACGCGCCTGAAGCCGCGAGGCCAACCAGGGCCGCAGCGGCCATGGCTACAAGAAGAAACCGCCGAATAGCGGACATGGGCCTACGGTATCGCGTGAACGCGACCACTAGGTTCGGGTCATGAGCGACATCCGCGAGATCGTGGGCGCCCAACGCGCGCCATTGATTGCAGCACCGATGACCGATGTCTCAGGCCCCGAATTGGTGGTGGCCTGCATGTCGGCGGGCATCATCGGCTCGTTTCCCACGACGAATGCCCGTGACGGGCTGCAATTGCGTGAGTGGTTCGCGCACATCGACGAGGCGGTGGTGGGGGACCGGGCATACGCGGTGAACATTCCCCTACGTCTTGCAGGTGATCGCCGTGATGATCATCTCGACGCAGCACTGTCGTCGCGGTGTGCAGCGGTCATCGTCAGCGTCGGTTCGCCATCGGGCATCGCGGCGCCTGTCCACGCGGCGGGGCGCGCAGTGATCGCTGTTGTCGCCACCGCGCATCATGCCCGTCGCGCCCTCGATGCCGGCGCAGATGCCTTGGTGCTGTTGTCGGCCGGTGCCGGCGGATTTACCGGATGGATGAATCCGTTCGCGTTTGTTCGTGCAGTGCGGAATATGACCGATGTCCCTCTGGTGCTCGCCGGTGGCGTCAGCGATCGTGCGAGCATGGAGGCGGCGCTGGTGCTTGGCTGTGATGCCGCCTATCTCGGATCACCATTGATCGCAGCGACGGAGAGTTTGGCCGCGGGGGAGTGGCGGGCAGCGGTGGCCTCGAGCGTCATCGACGATGTGGTGCTGCGGACCATGGATAACGGACTCGACTCAAATGGCGTCGTCACCGATGGCTCCTTTTGGACGATGGGGCACTCCGTGCATGGGGTGACTGCCGTCGCACCTGCGGCCTCGATCATCGACGCTGTGCTCGGCTGAGACGCTCTGGGCGGTGCCGCACCTCGTGACCACGAAGTGCACAGTGGTTCTGTGTCAGCATGGGCAAATGCGTACCGGAATCTTCCTCTTTGGCGGCGTGGAGATGGACGATGCAGGCGCAGGTCGGCCTGCGCCGACCGAACGCCGCTACGACGCCGCAACCGTCTGGCATGCAACCGAACGCATTCTGGATATGGGAGTGGTCGCGGATCGGCTTGGGTTCGACTCGTTCTGGCTGACCGAACACCATTTCCAACATGAGGGCTATGAGGTCGTGCCGAACGGCATTCTCATCGGGTCGATCCTCGCCGAACGCACCGAGCGGATCCGCATCGGTATGGCGTTTAACATCGTGCCGCAATGGCATCCGCTGAAATTGGCCGAGGACTTCGCCACCCTGCACAACATCTCCGGCGGTCGCGGCATCCTCGGTGTCGGCCGAGGGACCGTGCCACGTGAAGCAGAAAACCTGGGCACCAAGATCGGCAGTTTCGACAACCCCGACCGCAAAGATGCCGATGACCTCAACAGGGCAATGTTCGATGAAGCGATGCAGGTCATCCGGCTTGCGCTCGACAACGATTCATTCTCCTTCCATGGCGACGTATACGACTTCCCGGTGCCGGGTATCCCGGACCGTGGAGGCTTCGTCGAAGAACTCAGTTTGTTGCCGCGGCCGCTCTATCCATACGAGATCTGGCAGGCGATTACCTCGCCGCCAACCTTGGACCAAGTGGCCCGCAGCGGGTGGGGTGGGGTGTTCTGGAATAACCACCATTCGTTCACCAAGATGCGCTGGGAACACTTCGCGGAGATCTACGAGCAGACCCATGGCGCCGCACTGGCTCCGGGGGACAAGCGAACCCTCGTGCTATGCACATGCGTGGACGACAGCCGCGAAGCAGCGGTGGCCTCGGTGCGTGACGGGCACGATGAGTTCTGGAAATTCCTTGG
>RFST01000162.1 GCA_009923855.1 Actinomycetota bacterium | reverse complement strand
GACCGTGCGGTGTTTCTCGCCGATGGGCGCATCGTGGCCGATATGGCGGACCCCAGCGCCGAGCGAATTCTCGACACGATGAAATCACTCGGGAGCTGACGTGTTGTCGCTCGTGTTGCGCGGCGTTCGCGCCCATATGGGTCGCTTGATCCTCACCGTCGTCTCGGTCGTTCTCGGCGTCGCGTTCGTATCGGGGTCGTTCGTGCTGGCCGACAGCCTCCGCTCCATCTTCAACCAGGTGGCCGAAGACACCTTCGCCGGCGTCGATGCCCAGGTTCGCGCCGTTGAAGGAGATCTGAATTCGTCGGCCGCGGATGAACTGCGCTTCTCCGATGACATCGCCGACACGGTCAGCGAGCTGCCCGAGGTCGCCATCGCACGTGGTGGCCTACTCACGTTCGAGAAGGCATACAGCATCGATGCCGCCGGTGACGTGGTGCGGTCGTCAGGGCCACCGACGTTCACGGTGTCGTGGCAGGGACCGAGCAGTGTGTCATCGTTCCGGCTGCTCGACGGCGAGGCGCCCACCGGCCAGCAGGTCGCCCTTGACGCCAACCAGGTGGAGGCCGGAGGCTTCAGCATCGGTGGCGATGTCACCGTGTCGATGCCAAGTGGGGACCCTGAAGTGTTCACCCTGTCGGGCATCATCGATTTTGGCGAGGGTGGCAGCGGTGGCGCCTACTTCTTGTTGTTCGACCTCCCAACCACGCAGCGGGTACTTGGTGCGGAAGGTCTGGTCGACTCGGTGGTCGTCGGCGCTGCCGATGGTGTGACCCCTGGCGACCTAGCGGCCGCGATCAACGCAGTGCTGCCCGACAACCTCGAAGCAGTCACCGGCGACGTTGTGATCGGTGAGCAGCAGGACGAGTTCGGGTCGTTCATCGACATCTTCGGCAACGTGCTGCTCGGCTTTGCCGTCGTCGTGCTGTTCGTTTCCACCTTCATCATCTACAACACTTTCGCCACCCTCGTCGGACAGCGCACCCGCCAGTACGCACTGTTGCGTTCCATTGGCGCCAGCGCTCGTCAGATCAGATCCATGGTGGTGTGGGAAGCGGGATTGGTCGGTATCGCCGCGTCGGCCATCGGGCTATTCGGTGGCCTCGGTATCGCCGCTGGCCTGAAAGCGCTGTTCGCTGCTGCCGGTGGTGACTTCCCCGATGGCCCGCTGCAGATCCAACTCCGCACGGTGATCGTCGTGGTACTCGTCGGGCTCGGCGTCACCTTGGTGTCGGCACTTGCTCCGGCCATTCGGGCCTCTCGGGTGAGCCCACTCGAAGCGTTCCGCAGCGGTGGTCGCCCACCTCGCTCGCTGAGTTTCCGACTCATCACTGGCGGCATCGTCTTCGTGCCGGGTGTGGCGATGCTGGGCGTCGGCATGTTCGGCAACCCCGGCTCGACGACGAGAACGCTCGCACTCATGGGAGCAGGCGGTGCGCTGCTGTTCATCGGCACCTCAATGCTCAGCGCAAGTTTTGCTGGCCCTGTGACCTCGGTACTCGGCGCACCGATTGCTCGACTGCGGGGCGTCACCGGTGAAATCGCGCGCGGCAATGCCAGTCGTAATCCGCAGCGATCAAGTGCCACCGCCACTGCGTTGATGATCGGTCTCGCTCTCATCAGCGGCGTGGCCGTCCTCACCCAGTCCATCCTCGACACCTTCGATGAAATTCTCGAAGAGTCGATTGCGGCCGACCTCTTCATCTTCGAAGAGAATCAGGGCCTCGAATTCTCCGGTCTTGTTCCCGATCGGCTCGCAGAGCTTGACGAGGTCGCCTCGGTGTCGGGCTACTCCACGGTGGAGGTTCGCCTCGATGGCGGGGTCGTCTCGGCCACCGGTTTCGACTCTGCAAGCGGCACCGATGTGGTCGACATGGGAGTGGTGGATGGCGACATCCGCATCGGGGTTGACGGCGTGGCCGTTCTCGACGACGTCGCTACCGAGCGCGGCTACACCATTGGTGATCAGCTCAGCGTCGAATTCGAAGATGGCTACACACAGCAGGTCACCCTGCGGGCCATCTTCGATGATGCCGCCGTGGTGGAGAACGACTGGCTGCTCGACCGATCGCTCACCCGAGCCCACGTGAACGTCGACGATGTGGCCTTTGTCGGCCTCACCTACGCCGAGGGTGCCGACCCTGATGCAGCCCGCGCTGCCGTCGAATCAGTAATCACCGCTTATCCGCAGCTCAGCGTGCAGGACAACACCGAGTTCCGCGAGACGGCCGAAGGCCAGATCGCCAGTCTGCAGATCGTGATCAACGGGCTGCTCGTGCTGTGCCTGATCGTTGCGTTCTTCGGCATCGTGAACACGATGGCGCTCGCGGTGCTGGAACGCACCCGAGAAATCGGGCTGCTGCGCGCCGTGGGCATGACCCGTCGGCAATTGCAGTCGAGTGTGCGAAACGAGGCGATGATCATCGCTCTGTTCGGCTCGGTGCTCGGCGTGCTGCTCGGCTTGTTGCTCGGTTGGGCGGCCGTGATCGCCATTCCCGACAGCTTCGTGCGCAACCTCGGCATTCCGTGGACACAACTGATCATCTACGTGGTGGTCGGAGCGCTCATCGGCGTGCTGGCTGCGTGGTTTCCTGCCCGACGAGCCGGACGTCTCGATGTCCTCGACGCCATCTCCACCGACTGATTCACCATGGCACTCGACCCGACTCAACTCTCGTCCGAAGTCATGGACTTCCTCGCCGAGTATCACCTGGCCACCCTCACCACGTTGCGCGCCGATGGGTCACCGCATTCGGTGCCGGTCGGGTTCTCCTACGACCCGGAGAGCCAGCTTGTGCGCATCATCGCTGCCGACGGCTCACAGAAAGTTGTGAACGCCGACCGAGGGTGCCGCGCCACGGTGTCGCAGGTTGACGGTGGGCGTTGGCTCACCTTTGAAGGTGTGACCCGGGTACGCCGAGAGCCCGACGCCGTGGCTGCGGCGGTCGCCGGCTACACCGCGCGCTACCGGCCACCGCGTGACAACCCGGAACGGGTTGCGATCGAGATCGTTGTCGATCGGATTCTTGGACGCGGCTGACCGCCGTGGTCAGATCGACAGTCCGCCGCTTGGCCGCGGCACGTCGATCAAGTACTCCGCTGGCCGCGCTCCCGCAGGAGGGGTGTCGTCGAGAAGACGATGATCGAATCGGGTCTGGCACCCCGGGCACCAGTAGAGCAGTCGTCCATCGGCACGCACCCGCCGCACCTCGATCACCTCGGCGCAACGATGACAGTCCTGCCCGTTGCGCGCATACACCGACAACCCGAGCGGCGCGTACCCCAACGAGCGAGGGGCCGCAGCAGCCAGATGTTCACGCACCAACCGAGCTGTGCTTTTCACCAGCATCACCAGATCGCTGCGCGCCATGTCCCCCACTCGCGCCCACGGCGACACACGGTTCTCCCATAACGCCTCCGCGGCAAACACGTTGCCCACACCGCGCATCACATGAGGGTCGAGGAGCGCGTCGCGCACCCGAGTGTGGGGAGCGACCCGCCCGGCGAGCGTCATCACCGCGGCGCTGAGGTCAGCTGACGGATCTGTGACATCGGGCCCTACCGGCCCAGATGCCGGGTGACGACGCTCCGCACCGGCACGGAAGGTCTCCACATCGGCGGCGTTGAAACACACCGCCACCCAGTCATCGTTCTCCAGCATGACCCCAACCTGGCGTTGCGGTCGGCGCCAACGTTCACCCATCCGATACAGATGCCAGGTACCTGAACGGCGTAGCGCCGTATGCAACACAAGTCCGTCGTCCCACACCACATCGAGTTCGCGTCCGCGACAGTCGACGCGTTCGATGACGCGCCCCGGCTGCGGCGTCGGGCCATGCGCACTGCCTGTGTCGACCCGCACCGTGGGTCGCCCGATCAACGCAGAGCGCATCGCCGACGCGGTGCGGCGTATCTGCGGAGCTTCGAGCACATGAAAATCGTAGATTTCCCACGGCTTCGAGTGGTGGATGTCACGTCGTTGCCAGAACCCGGCCGCGTGACCTCAGGGCAGTTGGTCAACGTGTGCCAACGCCAGCCGGATCAGGCGATCGTGCCCGCTGGTCATCTGGCTACGCACCGTGGGGCTCACCGCTTCAGCGGGGCTGAACCAGGCCAAATCCAGAGCCTGCTGGGTGGGTTGGCAATCGCCGTCAACAGGCACCACGTAGGCCAACGACACCGCGTGCTGGCGGGGG
>RFST01000161.1 GCA_009923855.1 Actinomycetota bacterium | reverse complement strand
GTTCATGTCGCCCGAGCCGGCGTGACGGCCTGACGTCGTTCATCGAATATCGCTCGTTACCCTCGGGTGCATGGGTGCATCCACGCGGATCGGTGCCGGTCTCGCCGCGGCGGCCATGGTGTTTGCCAGTGCATGTTCGTCCTCATCGCCGGATGCGGAGGCCGCAGTTGCGGTGACGACCGAGGTGGTGACCACGACGACGGTTGCGGCGACGACCACAACGTCGACCACGGTGCCGGTCGCCGCTGGCGACTGTGACATCTCTGAGGTGCTCCGGGTGGGATCAACGGGCGAGCAGGTGGAATGCCTCGAGCGCCACCTTGCAGACCGCGGTTGGCTGGCTGCTGTCCCCGATGCCGAGTTCGATGAGACGACGCGGATTGCAGTGCGTGATCTGCAGGCCAATTCGGGTCTTGTGGTCGATGGCGTGGCTGGGCAACAGACCGCGGAGTTCATGGGCGTGTGGTCGTCGCCGCCGGTCCCCGAACCCGATGCGTCGACCTGTGCCGATGAGGGTGCATCGGCAGTGATCGATCGTGAGTATCAAAGGTCGTGGCTGTGCACCGATGGTGAGGTGTCGCATGTGTTTGGCATCACCACCGCGTGGGATCAGCCGGATCCGGGTGACTACGAAGTGATGGAAAAAGACATGTACGCGTCGTCAACCGAAACCGGGGAGTACTCAGAGATGACGCACTTCGTGGTGTTCGCGCGCGGCAAGTACAAGGGGGCGCGCGTGGGGTTCCACTCGGTGCCGACGTACCCGGGTGGGGCACACATTCAACCCCTTGACTCGGTGGGTACGGCGGAGTACCGCGGCCAGTCGTCGGGGTGTATCCGCGCAGTGCCCGACGATGCGCAAGCCATCTGGGATCACCTTGCCGTTGGTGACCCGGTGATCGTTATTTCTTGACCGGTATCTGGTCAGTTGTCGTCGAGGTCTGCGAGGTAGGCGCTCCCGGTGTCGCACTCGGCCTGTAGCGCACACCAGCGGCACATTGCCCCGGGCGTCGTGGTGGCCGCGCGGCCCTCGGCGAGTTCAACTGCCGCAACCGCAGCATCAACGGTGCGACGGATGGCGGATCGCAACAGATCGACCGTGACGTCTTCCACGACCGCGTTACCGGCCGCCAGGTAAAAACTGGCCACCTTGCGCGGGGGAACGCCGGTGCGCAGCGTTTCCACCAGGGCATAGAAGCGCAAGTCATCAAGGTGTTCGGCACGGGTGGCGCCAGTTTTCAGATCGATCACCACTTTGCGGCTTTCGGCTCCTGCGGCCACGCCCAGCACGAGGTCGACCTTGCCGCCAAACACGATGGGGCCGCGAACCGGCCAACGAATCGATGATTCGACAACGGGTCGTGACCGCGGATCGATCGGCGGGAATGTCTCGATGAACTTCACCACTGCATCGGTGGCGCCGCCACGCAGGTCGGCACGTTCGGCGGGGCTGGCACTGCCGAGCCACACGGCTGGTCCACGACCGTCGGCGATGATCAATTCGATGGCGATGTCGACTAGTTCGGCGGGCACGGGCTCGTCGCGCCAGTTGATGCCTAACTCGATTGCGCGGTGGGCAACAGTGCCGGTGGCCGTGGCGACGTTCCACTCGAACGAGTCGTCACCCACGTAGCGGGCTTCACATCCGAGCACCCCGGCGATGCGGGTCTTGTTGAGGAAGATGTCGGCCATGCCGGCGGCCTGAAGTCGGCCAGACAGATGCTCAACCACATCGTGCATTTCGGCGGTGAGGGACTCAATGGCATCGCGGTCAAAGACGATGGGTTCGTCGGCACGGCGCAATAGGTCGAGGTTGCGTAATTGTGCCGGGGTGAGATCGGCGACCATGTCGCCACCGTACTTCGGCCCTGTGGCGCCGACGGTTCGACTCTGCCCAGTTGTCACACCCGTCGAGCATGATCGTCGTATGACCCGTCCGGCCCCCAGATCACGCCCCGTTCGCCACCCGTCACCTCAGGATGGGCGATCGGCCGGCATGGATCTGGCCGACGCGGTCCGCACCATCGCCCGTGTGCTGGCGGCATCAGGCCATGACGTTCCGGGCTTCCGATCACCGCCTCGCCTTGTGGGTGTCGATCGTTCATTGCGACGTCGTCGCGATGGCAACGGTGCCGAGTCAGCGGTGGTGTCGGTGCGGGTGAAGGGACGTCCGTGGGCCGCGGTTCTTGCCGACATGATCGAGGGCGTGGTGGTTGCCAATCGACTCGCGCCCCCCGAGGCCGACCGGGTGCGGGCCGCGCTATGGGAGTCGCTTGTTCCGGTCGACACCGCTGCACGTCGTCGCGTGGCGTGACGGTGTCATGAGTTGGTGCCCGGTGCCCTAGCGTGTGGGTTTCGCCCGGGTGGTGGAATTGGCAGACACGGGGGGCTTAAAAACCCCCCTGGCTCGAAAGAGCCGTGCGGGTTCAAGTCCCGCCCCGGGCACGACACGCATCACTCGGCGGTGCGAGTGGCGCGCAGCGAACTGCGACGCACCTTGCCGGCATCATCGCGCAGTGGTTCATCCACGTACTCCACGGTGCGGGGCAATTTGTATTTCGCCAGTCGTTCTCCTGCGAAGTGCAGCAGTTCGTCCGTCGGAATCACCGCAGGGTCAGCTTCAACGATGGCGTGTACTGATGCCCCACGGTCGTCATCGGGAAGGCCGATCACCACCACCGACTTCACCGCGGGGTGCTCCTGGATCGCGGACTCGACCTCCGCCGGGTACACGTTCGACCCGCCGGTGAGGATCATGTCGGCCATCCGGTCGCCGAGATACAGATAGCCGTCTGCATCGAACCAGCCAATGTCGCCGAGGGACTCCCACCCGCCGTCCAGCGTTCTGGCCTCGGCACCGAGGTAGCTGTACGTGGGGGTGTCGCGATGGCTGGCGCGCATCCACACCTCACCCTTCTCACCGGGAGGCAGTTCGTTGCCATCGGGGTCGCACACCATCATTTCCCCAGTCGTCACCCGACCCACAGAGCCGCGATGCTCCAACCACTCCGTTCCCGTGATGATCGTGACCGCCTGGCTTTCCGTGCCCGCGTACAACTCGACGATGCGCTCGGCCCCCAACCAGTCGATCCACTCCTGCTTGAGCCACTGCGGACACGGTTCGGCAAGATGCCACACCACCCGCACACTCGACAGGTCGTAGGCGTTGCGGGTCTCGTCATCCAACCGGGAGATGCGTTTCATCATGGTGGGAACGAGATAGACGACGTCGCCGCTGTGTCGCTCGATAGCCGCCAGCGTCGCTTCCGCATCGAAGCGCTCGAGCAGCACCACAGTGGAACCGCACAGCAGTGCCTGGCAGGCCCACACCGCCGGACCGTTGTGATAGAGCGGACCGGGCATGATCAGGCACCCGTCAGGTGCGAGCATGAACATCGGTTCGATATCGGTGTCGATCTCAGCGGCATCACCCGACACGATCAGTTTCGGGCGGCCGGTCGAACCCCCAGATGTCGGCGCCTTCCACGCAGGGGAGACGGCATCGGGTAGCGGGTCGTCCGGCATGGTGTTGGGGGAGCGATAGCCCACGGGGATGAAGTCGACCTCGGTGTCCAGTTGAGATGCCACGTCACTGGCCGGGTCGGCACCGACGACGACCTTCGAGTTCGCAAGTTCCACGATCGCCGCCAACTCGCGTGCGGGAAGTTTTGCCGACACCGGTTGGGGCACCGCGCCCAGTTTCCAGATCGCCACATACGCGACGAACCAGTCCACCGAGTTGGGCAGTGCAACCGTCACGAAATCGCCGTGGCCGACACCGCGTTGGGCGAGATCGTGCGCCATACGGTTCGCGGCACGCTCAAGTTCGCTGCGGGTCAGGGTGTGCTCGCCGCACACCACCGCGGCCCGATCAGGCGCCTGTGCAGCGAGATCGGCGAGACGTTGGGGAAACGAGACCATGACCACTGCGCGATTGTCGCATCGCGCAGTGGTCGGTCACGAGGTGGGTTATCCGGTGTAGCCGACGACGTCGACGATCACGTCGGACTTGCCGTAGGTGAGCAAACACATATGGCCGTCGTCGAGGTGGACGATCGCGGAGTTCGCGACGGTGGCTCCGGTGTCGAAGTTGACGTTCGAGTTGCCGGGCCATTCGGTTGGGTCCTCTGAACCACATGGGTAGGCGGCGACGAATCCCCATTCTTCGGCACCGGTGGCGGTGATGTTCACTGCGACAGCGGCGGCGTCGGCTGGGATCGCGTCGAGTGCGCCGACGTTGACACGTAACGGGTCGCCGTAGCCCTTTGTGGCTCCTTGTTTCGGTGTGTCCGCATCGTCACGGGTGTTCACCGGACGCTC
>RFST01000017.1 GCA_009923855.1 Actinomycetota bacterium | reverse complement strand
GCTCACCGTCGAGGCGCTCGAGGTGGTCGCCCCGGACGGGCACCAGCTCGTCGATCATGTGGATCTCACCGTCCACGCAGGAGAGATCGTCGCCATCGCGGGGGTGGAGGGCAACGGCCAATACGAACTGTGCACCGCGATCATCGGATTGCGGCCCGCCACGGGCACGGTGATAGTGGATGGTGATGACATCTCCACTGCCAGTGTGCGCGACCGCCACGATGCCGGTGTGGCCTACATCCCCTTCGATCGCCACCGAGAGGCGCTCATGTTGAACTCGTCGCTGTGGGAGAACGGACTCCTCGGACGCGAGGCATCACCGGAGCTGTCGACCGGCCCCTTGGTGAACATCGGCGCCGCACGCTCCTCCACACGCGACATCATCGACCGCTTCGGCGTTCTGACCCCCAACGAGACCGTGCCCGCCTTCGCCCTGTCGGGTGGCAACCAACAAAAACTGGTGGTTGGACGCTCCATGATCACCGAACCCGCCGTGCTGATAGCTGCACATCCAACTCGTGGTATCGACGTTGGCGCGCAGGCTGCCGTATGGGCTGAACTCCGCGATGCACGTGATGCCGGATGCGCCATCTTGCTGGTGTCGGCCGACCTCGATGAGCTCATCATCTGTTCAACATCGGGGTCGAGGGCCAGTACCTCTTCGCAGCGCTGATCGCCGCCGAACTCAACCCCGACGACGTCAGCCCCGCCATTCTCGGCGGCTATATGACCGGTGCTACCACCGGAGCGGCCTCATGACCGACACCGCCACCACCGAACGCCCAACGGGCCTGAGCGGTCTCCTCTCGCGCATCACAACCGGCAGCAACGCCGGCAGCCTCCGCACCTCACTGACCACCGTCGCCAGTTCGCTCGCCGCAGTGGCGATTGCACTGTCGATCTGTGCGGTACTGCTGCTCGTGACCGGCAAAAGCCCGGTCGATGCGTATTCCACCATCTTGGAGACCGCTGGAGATAGCAACAAATTGCTGGAGATGCTGCGGCGGTCAACACCGCTGATTTTCTCAGCGACAGCAGTTGCTGTCGGGTTCAAAATGAATCTGTTCAACATCGGGGTCGAGGGCCAGTACCTCTTCGCAGCGCTGATCGCCGCCGAAGCCGGCAGCAGGGTGTCGCTGCCCGCCGTGGCACACATTGTGTTCATCCTTCTGGTCGCAATGGCGGCCGGTGCGCTGTGGGCATCGATCTCGGGCATTTTGAAGGTGTACCGCAACATCCACGAGGTGATCTCGACGATCATGCTCAACTACATCGCGTTGTCGGTGATCCAGTGGCTATTCGAGAACTTCTTCCGTGATGACACGGTTGAAGGCCTGAACGTGAAGACGACGATCATCGCGGAATCCGGCCAGATGCCCGACCTTGTCGACGGCCGACTGAACGCGATGTTCTTGGTTGCTCTGGCGACGGCCGGCGCATTCTGGGTGTTGGTGTATCGCAGTCGTTTCGGCTTCCGACTGCGCGCCAGCGGATACAACCCGAACGCTGCTGAGGTGGCCGGTATCGGTGCACGCCGTATGGTCATCGCAGCGATGTTGATCTCGGGAGCAATCGCCGGTCTGGTCGCGATGTACAGCGTGGTCGGCGAGACCTACGCCTACGGTCCAAGTGCCACCCCGACGCAATTCGGATTCGCTGGCATCACGGTCGCGCTACTGGGCCGCAACCACCCGATTGGCATCGTGATCGCCGCCTTGCTCTTCGGATTCTTGGACTCGACATCGGCGGTACTTCAGTTGGCTGACGTGCCGAACTCGATTGTGAAGGTCATGCAGTCGATCATCGTGCTGGCCGTCGTCGTCGTGAACGAGGCCACCATCCGCCGCCTGAACGCGCGCACCGCTGAGCAGATGCGAGCACAGACCGATTCCGGGGAGGCATCGTGAACCTTCTGCAGCGCATGCCGCGCATCGTCACCATCATGGTCGTGTTCGTCGTCACGATGTCGGTCGTACGAAGCTGGACCGGCTTCGACGACCTCACATCGTCAGGCACCATCGGTGCCACATTGCGTCTCACCGTGCCGATCCTTCTGGCCGGTCTCGCTGGCCTCTGGGCCGAGCGTGCAGGGATATTGAACATCGGCATCGAGGGCATGATGATTCTGGGGACATGGTTCGGTGCGTTCGGCGCATGGAAGTTCGGCCCATGGATCGGCCTGTTGTTCGCAATCGGCGGCGGAATGATTGGCGGTGGTATTCACGCCATCTCAACGATTCGATTCGGCATCGATCAGGTGATCTCCGGTGTGGTCATCAACCTGCTCGCCTTCTTCGGCGTGCGGTATCTCAGCGAACTGGCCTTCGTCGGCCAACCCCAAGGCGGCATCAGCCAGTCTCCTCCGCAATCATCGCCGATCGGACGCTTCGACGTGCCGTTCCTGTCGGGGGGCCGCATCGGCGGGTGGACCAGTCCAGACATCCTCGGCAACCTCGAAGAACGCGGATGGTTCATCGTCGGCGATGTCGCCGGCATTGCGCGCGGCCTGACCAATGGGGTGTCGTGGGCGTCGCTGATCGCCATCGTCCTCGTGCCGCTGTCGGCGTGGATTCTGTGGCGCACCACCTTTGGTCTACGGCTTCGTTCATCGGGTGAATCGCCGGAGTCGGCCGAGAGCCTCGGTGTCAACGTGATCCGCGTTCGTTACCAAGGACTGTTGATCTCCGGTGCGTTCGCGGGTCTCGGCGGTGGTTTCTTGGCGATCGTGTCATCGTCGTACTACCGCCAAGGCCAAACCGCCGGACGTGGCTTCATCGGACTGGCCACGATGATCTTCGGCAACTGGCGACCCACGGGCGTCCTCGGCGGGGCCGCGGTGTTCGGATATTCCGAGGGCCTCAAACTGGTGGCAGGAAACTCGATCACCGGCCTGTTCTTATTCATCGCCATCGTTGCCGCACTCGCGGCTGTGATGGGGCTTGTGCGGGTGTCGATGCGTCGCACCCTCGCCGCCGTCGCGGTCGTGGCCGTGGCGATGCTGGCCTATCTCACCGTCGATGAGGTACCAGAGTCGCTCACGCAATCGCTGCCCTATGTGATCACTTTGGTGGTGCTGGGAACTGCGAGTCAACGATTGCGACCGCCCGCACGCGCGGGGATTCCATACCGGCCAGGCAGCGCTCATTGACATGGCGTTGATGGTTGACGCCGCTTCATTGCGAGCCGCTCCCAAGGCCCTCCTACACGATCACCTCGATGGCGGGTTGCGAGTGGCGACCGTTCTCGAACTGGCCGACAACATCGGGTGGACACCACAGCTGCCCACCACCGATCCAGATGCGCTGCAGGCCTGGTTCACCGCCGGTGCGGCCTCGGGTGACCTCCTCGCCTATCTCGCGACCTTCGAGCACACCTTGGCGGTGATGCAGACCGAGGACAACATCGAACGCATCGCCTATGAGGCGGTGCGCGACCTTGCTGCCGATGGCGTGGTCTACGCCGAGATCCGCTTCGCCCCCGAGTTGCATGACATGCCACTCGCGTCGTCTACCGCTGCCGTCACCGCAGGCATTCGACGTGCCGAGGCTGAACTGGCAGGCACCGGCCACACGATTGTCACCTCGGTGATCGTGTGCGCCATGCGCACCGAACACCGTTCTGCGGAGATTGCCCGATTCGTCGAGCGAATGCGTGAGATCGATGACCGGGTGGTGGCTTTCGACTTGGCCGGCGCCGAGACTGGCTTTCCCCCGTCGATGCATGCTGAGGCCCTCGACATCGCCCGCTCCGCGCATCTGAACATCACGATCCACGCCAGCGAACCACCGGATCTTGAACTCATCTCCGATGCATTGCGCCACGGTGCGCACCGCATCGGCCACGGGGTACGACTCGACCGTGATGTCTCACGCGTGAATGGCGAACTGCAGCTCGGCTCGCTCGCACGCCACATCTACGACCGCGGCATCCATCTTGAGATGGCTCCCACATGCAATACCCAGATCGGTGCCGTGGACTCTGTGGCTGACCACCCGGTGATCCCATTCCTCCGGCATGGGTTCAACGTTGGGGTCAATACCGACAATCGGTTGATGAGCGCTGTCTCCCCCACGGGAGAACTCCTCGCCCTCCATGCCGCGCACACATTGACCTGGGACGACGTCCACCAGCTCGTCTCAAATGCCATCGGGTCCGGCTTCGCACCACGAGAGGTCCGCATGGGCGTCCTGCGCGACATCGTCGATCCCTGGTTCAACGCCGCGCGCTAACCATCACCACGCGGGCATTCCAACCGCGACAGGCCCCATAGACGGTCAGATACGCTGGCAACGTGGGTCGCCTACTCGATGATGCCCAAATCGCCGCTTTTGACCGCGATGGTGTGCTCGCCATCGAAGGGTTTGTTGGCCCGGAAGCACTGGCAGAGTTGCGACAGCGCGCTAACGACATCGTCGATGCCTGGGAACCAACGGCTGCTGCAACCGTGTTCACCACCGAGGACCAGCAGCGTCGCTCCAATGATGAGTTCTTGTCATCAGGCGGGCGCATCTGGTGCTTCCTCGAAGAGGGCGCCGTCGATGCAGAGGGGCATCTCACCCGTGACAAGTCACTGGCGGTCAACAAGATCGGCCATGCCCAGCATGACCTCGATGACGTGTTCGAACGGTTCAGCTATACCGATGACCTCGCTGGTGTAGCCAGCGATATCGGTCTCAGCGATGCCGTTGCGTTGCAGAGCATGTACATCTTCAAACAACCGGGCATCGGTGGTGAAGTGTCATGCCACCAAGACGTCACCTTCCTCTATACCGATCCGCTCTCGGTCACCGGATTCTGGTTCGCAGTCGAAGACGCGACACTGGACAACGGATGCCTGTGGGCCGCACCCGGCCGGCATCGTGACCCACTGCGTCGCCAATTCCGTCGTCGCGGCGACAACGACGCCGGCACCGAATTCGTCGATCTTGACCCCACACCGCTGCCGGCTGCGCCAGATGACCTGGTGCCCCTCGAAGTGCCCGCCGGCACACTCGTCGTTCTCGATGGCCGGCTACCTCACTGGAGTGATGTGAACCGCTCGCCCAAGAGCCGGCATGCCTACACGCTCCACTGCATCTCCGCCGGCGCCGACTATCCCGACTGGAACTGGCTGCAGCGCGGCGAGGACATGCCGTTGCGTCGCCTGGATCGCAGCGACCGGTGAACGCGCCGCTCACACCAGACCTTGCCCGACGCGCACCAAAGGCGCTCCTGCATGACCATCTCGATGGTGGGCTGCGCCCGGCCAGCGTTGTTGAACTTGCCAGCGAATTCGACTACGACGGGCTACCCACCCACGACGTCGACGAGCTGGCGCGCTGGTTCAATCGCGGTGCGAAACGCAACGACCTGGTGCTCTACCTGGAGACGTTCGCTCACACCGTGGCGGTGATGCAGCATCGCGACGCACTCGAACGGGTTGCATACGAATGCGGCCGTGATCTTGCCGATGACGGCGTCGTCTACGCCGAGGTGCGTTTCGCCCCCGAGTTGCACATCGAGGCCGGACTCACCCTTGACGAGGTGATGGACGCAGTCATCGCCGGCTTCACTCGCGCCCAGGCGCCTGGCGACATCACCATCGCCGTGATCTGCTCGGCGATGCGCACGGCTGCGCACAGCATGGATATCGCTCGGTTGGCCACGCGCTGGCGTGATGCCGGTGTGGTCGGGTTCGACATCGCCGGGGCCGAGGCCGGCCATCCACCGTCGCGCCACCTCGATGCTTTTCAGTTCGTGCAGCGGGAGAACTTTCACTCCACCATTCATGCTGGCGAGGCATTCGGTCTGCCGAGCATCTGGGAGGCCCTCCAGTACTGCGGTGCGGCACGCCTTGGCCATGGGGTGCGCATTGTCGATGACATCGAGTCGGGGCCAGACGGTGAGCGCCTTGGCCGTCTCGCCGCCTACATACGTGACCGACGTGTGCCACTCGAGTTGTGCCCCACCTCGAATGTGAACACCGGTGTAGTGCCCACGATCGCCGATCATCCAATTGGCCTCCTGCGGCGTTTGCGCTTTCGGGTGACGGTGAACACCGACAACCGCTTGATGTCGGATACGTCGATGTCGAATGAGATGGTGCAGTTGTCACAGGCCTTCGGCTGGGGACTCGCTGATGCCGAATGGCTGACCATCAATGCCATGAAGAGTGCGTTCATTCCATTTCCTGATCGACTACGGATTATCGATGGAATTGTGAAGCCGCGCTACGCGCTGCTGCGCTCGGAGGCCGATATGGGGGCGCGGTGAGCGTTCGGGTAACCGTGGTGGATCATCCGGTGGTGGCCGACACCTTGGCGATCATTCGCGATGCGTCGACGCCGACCACGGATTTCTCGGCCGGTATGGGCCGCATTGCGCAGGTTCTCGCTCTGCACGCCACCGCCGATCTTCCCCTCCAGCCGGTGTCGGTCCAGACCCCATTGGCGACGATGTCTGCTCACCGTCTGTCCTCAGATGTAGCGATCATTCCTGTGCTCCGTGCCGGCCTCACCATGGTAGAGGGCCTTCGCGATCTCATCCCCACCGCCGCAGTGGGCATGATCGGCATGGCGCGTGATGAGCACACCCATGTGGCCAGCACCTACCTGGAACGCCTGCCCGCCGATCTGGCGACGCGCCGGGTGATCGTCACTGAACCGATGATCGCCACAGGAGGCTCACTCATCGACGTGGTCCACCGACTGCGCCAGGCGGGTGCCACCGGTGAGATCACGGTCATGTCACTACTCGCTGCACCAGAGGGCCTCGCCCGAGTGCAGTCAGCCCTGGTGGATGTCCACATCGTTGTGGCTGCGATCGATGAAGGCCTTGACGACAACGCCTTCATCGTTCCCGGACTCGGCGACGCGGGCGACCGTGCCTTCGGCACAATCTGACGCCGACGCATCCCTGTCACTGGCTGGTCTGGGGGGACTCCGTCGTCAACTATGGGCGCGCAGTAGCACTGCCATCTCGTCAGCTGCTGGGCCCGGGTCGACGCCCACACCCTCGGCGTAGATCTTCACCTTGGGTTCGGTGCCACTGGGGCGCACTTGCACGCGACACCCACCCGCCAGGGTCAGTCGCAACAACACAGCATCGGCGAGGTACGTGACGTCGGTGACCGGATGGCCACCGAGCGTGGACGGGGGGTGGGCGACAAGAGCAGCGACCGCCTCGTGTCCCACCGAGGTCCCAACCGAGCGTTCGGCCAGCAGATGTTCGCCGTATCGATCAGCAATAGCCGCAAGACGGTCCGCGATGGTGACACCCTCGCTGGCTGCAACGGCGGCGATCTCGGCCATCATCACCGCCGCAGAGATTCCGTCCTTGTCGGGTGGTGCCGGGCAGACGAGATACCCGAGAGCCTGTTCATAGGCGAATACCGCACGCAGATGGGGGCGTTCGGCAATTGCTCTGGCGATCCACTTGAAACCGGTCAGGGTTTCGGCGTGATGCACGCCATACGCGCTGGCCATCCGTGCGAGCAACCCCGATGACACCACCGTGGTCACCACGAGTCGGTCGTCACCCGTGGTGTGCTCCAGCACGTGATCGGCGAGCAACCACCCAATTTCATCGCCGGCCAGTCGCCGCCACTCGCCGTCACCCGTCGGAATCGCAACACCGAGACGGTCAGCGTCGGGATCGTTGGCGATTGCGATCGAACATCCGTTGGTGCGCGCCAGATCGATCACCGCGTCCATGGCGCCTGGTTCCTCGGGGTTCGGGAATGCCACCGTGGGAAAGGTGCCATCGGGGGTGAATTGCGATGTCACCACATGAGGTTGACCGAGTCCGGCACGCTCGAAGACGGCACAAACCGTGTCACCGCCGACACCGTGCATAGCGGTGTAGGCCACGGGAACCGCACCGACATCCAGACGATGCCGGACGCCCGCGACGCGCTCGATGTATGCCGAGAGAACGTCAGCAGGAACATCGGAGATCAACGGGTCGTCCAGAGAGGCCATTGGCACACACGTGGGGTCGATCGCAGCGATGGCTTCAGCGATCGCAGCATCGACCGGAGCGACGATCTGGGCGCCTCCTGCGAGATACACCTTGTAGCCGTTGTCGGCCGGTGGGTTGTGCGACGCGGTCACCATCACCCCAGCGGCAGCACCTGTGTCTGCCACCGCATGAGCCAGAACTGGCGTGGGCACCGCACCATCGATCCACCAGACGCGCAACCCGCGCGCAGCACACACCGCTGCAGTATCGGCAGCGAACAGATCGGACTTGCGACGAGCATCACGGGCAACGACGATCCCGGACTCGGCAGCACCCGCAACATGTGCGAGCAGGTAGTCAGCCACACCGGCGGCCGCTGCCCGCACGACGAGCCGGTTCATTCGATTGCGCCCGGCACCTACCGCAGCGCGCAGTCCTGCGGTACCGAACTGCAACGGTTCGGCGAAACGACGAGCCACCTCTGCTGGATCGGTTGCCATCAAGTCGGCCAGTTCACTACGTATGTCGTCATCGGGCTCGGCGGCGAGCCACTCGGTGGGATCGATGTTGCGGGCAACGCCCATCAGATCAACGTCCGCAGCTCCACGAGTGGGCGCGGGCCCACGTGGGAGATGATCTCACCAGCGGCGATCGCCCCGAGGCGCGCACAACCGACGGGATCATGCCCGTGAGTCAGCCCGAAGAGAAAACCGGCAGCGAACAGGTCACCCGCACCGGTGGTATCGACGACCTTGGGCACCGGGGTTGCCGGCACGTCGACGACGCCATCAGCGGTGGCCACGAGTGCTCCACGAGCGCCGACGGTGATGGCGGCCATCGCGCAATCGGCTTGCACCGCAGCGACCGCCGTGTCGAGGTCGTCGACCTCGTAGAGCGAGCAGATCTCATCGGCATTGCCGAACAGCAGGTCCACCTCGTCAGCGACGAGACCGACAAAGTCGTCGCGATGCCGATCGACGCAGAACGAGTCACTGAGCGTGAGCGACACGAGGCGACCGGCGTCATGAGCAATCGATGCCGCCCGTCGAAATGCCGCTTTGGCATCATCGCGATCGAACAGGTATCCCTCCATGTACAGCACCGCGCCAGCCGCAACGACCTCGGCGTCGATGTCATCGGGAGCTAACAGACTTGACGCACCCAGATAGGTGTTCATCGTGCGTTCGGCGTCGTCGGTTACGGCAATGATGCAACGGCCCGTCGGCACATCAGCGTGCTGTGCGGCGCGCGCGAACCGCACACCCACTGCCCGCAGGTCGTGGTCGAAGACACCACCGAGGTCGTCGGCAGACACCTTGCCCACATAGGCCGCAGAGCCGCCCAGGCTCGCCACACCGCAGACCGTGTTCGCAGCCGATCCCCCGCTCATCTCGATCGCGGTGGGCAACGCCCGGTGAAGTTCGAGTGCGCGGTCGGTTTCGACAAGGGTCATGGCCCCCTTCACCAGCTCGTGACGGGTCAGAAAATCGTCGTCGACATGGGCGATCACGTCGACGAGGGCGTTGCCGATACCGACGACGTCGTATCGGGGCGCTGGTGCCGTCACCCGCGCCACGCTAGTCGCCGGTCTATCCGGCTCCTACGCTCGTCAATGTGAGCACCACAGCAGACCCCCACCGCCTTCCACGTCATGCACAACCGGTGCACTACGAGGTGGAGTTGTGGCCCGATCTGACCACCTGCACGTTCAGTGGCCACGTCACCATCACGGTCGAGGTCACCGAGGAGAACGAGGCATTGGTGCTGAATGCCATCGATCTCGAGGTGGAAGCCGCCACGATTGATGGCGCGGCGGTCACCACCGGACTCGACCCCGCGACCGAGCGGCTCACGCTCACCGCTGGCACAGCATTGGGCATCGGAGAACATGTGGTCAACATCTCCTTCTCGGGCGTGATCAACGATCTTCTGCGCGGCCTCTACCGATCGACGTTCACCGATAGCGATGGCAACGACCGGGTCATCGCCACCACCCAGATGCAGGCCACCGACTGTCGGCGGGTGTTTCCGTGCTGGGACGAACCAGAAGCGAAGGCCACTTTCGGTATCACTCTGGTCGTCGACGACACTCTCGTCGCTGTGTCGAACGGTGCCGAAGTTGCCCGCAGCCCTCGTGAGGGTGGGCGTGTTGCAGTGACGTTCGCCGACACGATGCCGATGAGCACCTACCTGGTGGCCATGGTGGTGGGCCCGCTCGAGATCACACCGGTGGTGGATGTAGATGGCATCGACCTCCGCGTAGTCCACGTTCCCGGTAAGGGAGACCTGACCGGTTTCGCGATCGACGTTGCGTCGTTTTGTCTGCGGTGGTTCCAGAACTACTACGGCATCGCGTACCCGGGCGACAAAGTGGACCTGGTGGCACTGCCGGACTTCGCCGCCGGCGCGATGGAGAATCTCGGGTGCATCACATTTCGAGAGAACCTGTTGCTCGTCGACCCTGCATCTGCGACACAACCCGAACGCCAGGTCGTTGCCGATGTGGTCGCCCATGAGCTCGCCCATATGTGGTTCGGCGACCTCGTCACCATGCGCTGGTGGAACGGCATCTGGTTGAACGAGGCCTTCGCAACCTTCATGGAACTCGCGGCCTGCGATGCCTACCGGCCGGACTGGGAACGATGGTTATCGTTCGGCTTGGAACGCAGCGCGGCATTTGAGACCGACGCACTCACGAGCACACGCCCCATCGAATTCGACGTGCGGTCCCCCGCCGATGCCGAGGGCATGTTCGACATCTTGACCTACATCAAAGGCGGTGCTGTGCTGCGCATGCTGGAGCAGTATTTGGGCCCCGAGAGGTTCCGCGATGGGGTGCGCCACTATCTCGAGACACACAGCTATTCGAGTACCGAAACCTCCGACCTGTGGGATGCATTGGAGACCACCAGCGGCGAACCGGTGCGGCGCCTCATGGACTCGTGGATCTGGCAACCGGGTCACCCCATCGTGTCGGCGAGCGCTGCCGACGACGGCACCGTCACTCTGCGCCAGCAGCGTTTCTCATGGGCGGACGACGCCGGCGACACGACCTACGTCGTACCGGTAGTGGTGCGGACCGATGCCGGAATTCAACGGCTGTTACTAGAGTCGGAACCGGTGAGCATCACTGTTGGTCCGACCGGCGCGGTCGTGGTCAACCATGAGGGGCACGGTTTCTACCGCGTGAGCTACGACCACCATCTGCGTGAACGACTCGTCCGCAACCTCGACTCGCTCGAGGTCCTCGAGCGATACCACCTCGTCGATGACCTATGGAATGAGGTACTCGCCGGCCGTGCCACCGCGAAGGACATGTTGAACCTCATCACCGCAATGAGCGCCGAGAGCACTTTGGCGGTATGGCAGGCCATGATCAATGCCCTACGCCAGCTCGCTCGCGTGATGCCCGAGGAGCGTCGCGCAGGCTTTGCCACCACCTGCGCCGACATCTGCCGCCCTGCGCTCCGCCGCCTTGGTGACCCACAGCCCGGAGACACTGAACTCGATGCCAGCCTGCGTGGCCTGCTGATCCGGACGCTCGGAACCCTGGGGGCCGATTCCGACACCATCGCGTATTGCCGGTCCACGGTGAAGCAGGCCCGTGCCGGTGCATCGGTCGATGCCGAGGTGCTGGCGGCAGCCACCGTCGTGGTCGCCCAGCACGGCGATGCAGCCGAGCATGCAGCGCTGATAGCGGCGTTCGAATCGGCGGACACTCCACAAGAACAGCTGCGCAACTTGTATGCCCTTGCCGAGTTCGACGATGCCGATCTCGTAGAGGCCACCGCGCGGTTCGCGCTGACGTCGTCGGTGCGAACGCAGAACGCTCCATTCGTATTGAGAGCCTGCATGGCCAACCCCGCCGGTGGACGACGGGTATGGGACATCATCAGCGACGCCTGGGACGACATCAACGAACGTTTCCCCACCAACACCATCGTGCGGATGGTGGACTCGGTGAAATGGCTTGTCGACGATGATGATCTGGCCGACATTCCTGCCTTCTTCGCCGAGCACCCCATTGCACAGGCCGCGATCACACTACGTCAGATCCTTGAGCGTCAGCAGGTCAATGCAGCAATGGCACGCCGGGTCGCCACCGAGTTCATTAGCCCGTGAGGGAATGGCATCGCGGACCGCGGCGTTATCCCAAGCACGTCAACGGCTCACTGTTGATGTTCCCCCCATTGAAAGGACCCCTCCTATGCGACGAGTACTCGCTGTGGCCGCCGCGGCGGTCGCGATCCTCGCCCCCTCGGTGGCATCGGCCGATGGCCATGCCGACGAGACCTCTATCACCTTGCTGCACGGCATCCCCGACGTCGTCGTTGACGTCGCCGCCGCCGGCGCCACCGTGGTGCCCGGCTTCGAGTTCGGCGACACCTTCGACCTGACGCCGTTCGCGGGCACCTCCATCCCCGGCGTGGCGGCGCTGCTGGCCGGCACCGACACGGCTGCCATCGGCCCCATCGACTTCGATGTTCCCGCAGAAGGCAACTGGACCGTTCTCGCTCATCTCGACGCTGACGGCACACCCGCCATCGCCGTCTTCGAGAACGACACATCGATGACCGCTGCCGGCGAGGGCCGCCTGACGATCCGTCATGCTGCTGCAGCTCCTGAGGTTGACGTCGTGCTCGGCGATGTTCGCCCGGTGGTGAACGCTGCCAACGGCGATGAAGCCGTTCTCGCCCTGCCCGCTGGCGAAGTTGCTGGTGCGCAGATCGCTCCGACCGGTGGCGACCCGATCGTGGACGTCCCAACCGTTGAAGTCGTTGCCGGTGAAGACCTCATCGTCTACGCCGTTGGATCTCTCGCCGACGACACGTTCACCTTCCTCACCGAGGTGATCGAAGTGGGCGCCGAGGCCCCGACCGCGGTCAACACGGGCGCTCCCGTCGACAGCGGTGTGAACACGACACTGCTCGCCCTCGCCGCTGCTGCCCTCATGGCTGCCGGTGGTGTGGTCGTGCTGCGTCGTCGCGACACCGTCTGAGACAACACTGATGGACCCACGGGCCGACTCTGCGACTACCGCGGGGTCGGCCCGTGGCCGTTCTCTACTCGTACTCGCCGGGTTGTTGGCGCTGGCCGGCATCGTGCTCGCGATCGCCGGTTTCCAGGGCTCGCGCACCGACGATTTTGGGACCATCACGGCGATCACCACATCGGTGCCACCCCCAACGGGCACCGCTGCGCCAACAACCGTGCCGCCGAGCACCGACGTCCCCGCGGCAACAACTGCAAACGACACCGCCGACGTTGCGGCGATCATTGCGTCGCTGGACCCCGACGACCGAGGATCTGCACTGCTCACCCCGCTCCGTGAGCGGTCCGAGCCGGTCAGAGTTCTGATCGACCGTTTGAAAATCGATGTGCGCATCATCGATGTGGGCACGACTCCCGAGGGCGAACTCGACGTCCCCGATGTGGATGTTGTTGGTTGGTACCGGCCAGGGTCCGCTCCGGGAGAGGACGGCGCCACTGTGCTGGCCGCACACGTGACCTGGGGCGACCAATTCGGCCCATTCCTCGAACTCGGCACTCTCGAAGCCGGTGACCGGGTCCAGGTCACCGTCGATGGCGGCGAGGTGATCGAGTATCAGGTCACCGAGCGACACCAATACCCGAAAGATGGTCTGCCACCCGATCGCATCTGGACGACCAACGGTCCTGAAACGCTGGTGCTCATCACCTGCGGAGGCGAGTTCGACGATGACATCCGCCGTTTCGACGACAACGTCGTGGTCTACGCCGAACCGATCACTGCCTGAGTTCGCTTGTTCGACTCACGTCGCGCCAGGCGAGCCATCGCCGATCACACCGGATGCCACCAGGGCATCAACTGCTGCATCGTCGTAGCCGAGGGCGGCCAGAACATCGCGGGAGTGTTCCCCGATGTCGGGTGCGACCCGACGGGGACGCGGCGAGGCGCCAGCGAAATCGATGGGGGTCGCCACCATCTGCCGCGATCCGTCGTGGCGTTCGGGCACATCAACAATCGCCCCAGAAGGACCGATCTGCGGATCGGCCAGAACATCCTCGATCGAGTTGACCGGCGCCCAGAACACATCCGGTTCGCCGGCGAACGCCGCTGCCCAATGGTCGAGATCTCTGCTGGCGAACTCAGCGTCGAGGAGTGCGATCAATTCCTCACGGTTTTTGAAACGCCCCCGTTCGGTGGCGAAACGGTCATCGTCGAGCCATTCCGGATGTCCCATGGCTCGCGCCAGCGGTGGCCAGTGACGGTCGCTGGCCACACCCACCAACCACAGGGTGCGCCCATCAGCACAGGTGTAGTTATTGGCCATCGGGTTTGGGGCGCGTCGCCGATCGACCAACGGCGCGGTCCGCCCCCAGTCGAGCGCCACGTTGAGATCAAATCCCAGCATGTACACACCTTGGCGCAGTAGCGACGTGGTGACGAGTTCACCGCTGCCGGTGCGTTCGCGTTGAAACAACGCGGCCGCGATACCACCAGCGAGGGTCATGCCGGTGGCGTGGTCACCCATCCCTCCGCGTTGGACAGGTACCTGGCCGTCCGGTGTCCGCAAGGTGTCGGCGATGCCGGTGCGAGACCAGAACGCGGCCAGGTCATAGGCGGCGCGGTCCGCATCAGGCCCTTTGGTGCCATATCCAGTGATGTGGCCGTACACCAGGCGCGGATGACGCTCCATCACGGTGGGTGCATCAAGACCTGCGCGCTGCAGGGCCCCTGGACGCAGATTGGTGACGAATACATCGGCGTCGACGAGCAGGCGTTCCATGATGCCGGCACCCTCTGATGAACGGATATCGACCGCGATACCGCGTTTACCTCGGTTGTCGAGTTCGAACACCGGGTTGGTGTCGGGGTCGCCGCCGAAGAGGTACTTGAATGATCGGTTGGGATCGCCGTCGAGTGGTTCGACCTTGATGACATCAGCCCCCCAGTCGGCGAGGACCAGTGCGGCCGCGGGGCCAGCGATCCACACGGCAAGTTCGACAACTCGAATCCCCTCGAGGGGTCCACCGGTGTGCGATGCGGGGCTCATAGGCCGAAATTAGCCACGGGATCGTCACCGGGATCGACCGGAGGTAGGCGCGAGCCCGCCCCATCGGCCAACATGTCGGCGTGACGCCGTTTCAGGTCGCAGAATCAGGTCTTCACGGCCGCGGGTTGGTTGCCGCAACCGATATCGCTGCCGGCGCGACGATCGCGGTGTGGCCGCTGCTCGTCTTCGACGCTGCCGACCCGGTGTGGGGAACCGGTTCACTCATCGAGCATTACGTCTTCGAACTCGATGATGGTTTCGCGTTGATCTTGGGAGAGGGGTCGCTGTTGAATCACCGGCGCGGCGACCCAAATTGCGCCGTTGAACTGGGCGACGAGACGGCGACCGTGACATCACTGCGCGATATTCGCGTGGGTGACGAACTGACGATTGATTACGCAGCCGGCGACCCCGACCGGGATTTCGGCTTCTGAACAGCGCATCGCCCAGACCCGGTGCCCGACTACGGTCACGGTGGTGAATCCTCTCCCGCAGGCATCCACTCGTGCCACCCGGCACCTGGTCGCTGCCGCGGATCATTTGGCAGCACGCGCTGGCGATGCCATATTCGCGGCAGGGGGCAATGCAGTGGATGCGGCAATTGCGACCAACGCCGCGATCGCTGTGACAGGTCCCCATCTGTGCGGCATGGGCGGCGATCTATTCGCACTCGTGTACACCTCCGACGGTGTGGTGGCGCTCAACTCGAGCGGACGCGCCGGATCGGGAGCGGATGCCGCCGCGCTGCGCGACGCCGGCCACACTGCAATGCCGCTGCGCCACGAGATTGCCGCGGTGACCGTGCCCGGATGTGTCGACGGGTGGGTGGCTCTACACGAACGGTTCGGGTCGCTCCCGCTGTCGACGTTGCTCGCCCCTGCCATCGACCTTGCCGACCGCGGTTTCCCCGCAAGCCCACTTCTGGTAGGGGCCGCATCGCGCGTCGATGCGCGCGGACGTGAACACCTGCACGAATTAGTGACCCAAGCCACCCGAGTGGGCGCACGGGTGCGACGGCCCGGGGTGGCCGATGCGCTGCGCGCGATCGCCGATGGGGGGCGCGATGCCTTCTACCTCGGTGCGTTCGGTGACGGTCTGCGCGATCTGGGGCGCGGACTCTTCGATATTGACGATCTGCGCCGCATCGCTGCGGATTGGGTGCGACCGCTCAGCGCCGATGCCTTCGGCGTGCAGATGCATACCATCGGTCCGAATTCGCAGGGCTATCTCACACTTGGTGGGGCCATCGTGGCCGACCAGCAAGAGCTGGACGACCCCGATACCGACCGATGGGCCCATGTTCTGATCGAAGCGGCCAAAGTCGCTGGTCATGATCGGCCAGCCGTGCTCCATGAACACGCCGATGGTGACGCACTACTGGAGATGATCCGCTCACGCGCACACCTGTTGAACCTCGATCGCTGCTCCACCTGGTCGGCACCGGGTCTGGCCGGTGACACCACCTATCTCTGCACCGCCGAGGTTGACGGTATGGCGGTGTCGTTGATCCAGTCCAATGCCTCCGGGTTCGGTTCGTGGATCGTGGAACCCTCCACCGGTATCAACCTCCACGATCGCGGCCTGGGGTTCTCACTTGAGCCCGGGCATCCCGCTGAATTCGGACCAGGTCGACGCCCGCCGCACACTTTGTCGCCAGCAGTCGCCACCCGTGACGGTGACCTCGTCTCGGTCTTCGGGACTATGGGAGGGGACGCCCAGCCACAGATTCTGTTACAGGTCGCCGCGCGCCTGTTTGCCGATGGCGCATCTCCCGCGGCGGCAATCAACGCACCGCGGTGGGCCCTTGCCGGACCGACAACCGGGTTTGACACGTGGGATGACCCAACGGTGCAACACCTCCAGATCGAAGGGCATGCACCCAACGCCTGGGACGCAGGGTTGGCGGCGCGCGGCCACCGTGTGAGTCGGCTACCGGCCTTCGATTCCACATTTGGTCACGCGCACGCCATGGTCGCTGACGGCGATGGCCTCGCCGGTGCGGCCGATCCTCGTGCGCGTGTCGGAGCGGTCATCGGCTACTAACCGCGGAAGTCGGGAGCGACGACCAAATTTCCGACAGGTGCAGAAATGTCCAATTCGCCCAGTGCACTTGATTTCGGTGTAACCTAAATATGTACTTACTGACTACGGGTTCTCGGCACGAATTAAGCCATGCCCAGAAGGCCACCCAGTTATGCGCGATGTTGTCATCTTGGTTGTCGATGATCACGAAACCGTTCGACTCGGTGTATCGGCTGCTCTGCAGCATCAATGGGGGAATCCGTCCGAAGGAGGCCCCACGATCATTCAGGCAGATTCGGTCGAGACAGCTCTTGAGGCGATCCGTTCGCAAAAGGTCGATCTCGCTGTTCTGGACCTTCGTCTTGCCGAGGGCTCTGGATTGCAGGTGGCCGAGGTTGTCCGCGAGGAGGACCATCCAACACGGTGCGTGGTACTGACATCGGTGAGGTCGCCGAAAGCTGTTATTCGCTCCTTTGAAACCGGTGTTGTGGTAGCAGTGATCGAAAAATCACAGGGCATCAGTCCGTTGGTCGAAGCGATCGAAGTCGGAGTTAGGGGCCATTCGATTCTGACGGCCCGTGACGCCGAAGCCGCCCGTCGTCAGCTAGTACACGATGGGGCTTTGGACCGGTCGCTGCTCAACGATAAAGAAAACCGGTACGCGGACCTCGTCGCTGATGGCCTGTCCGACCAGGACATCGCTGCTCAGATGTTCGTCGCTCCGACCACAGTTCGAAACGTGCTGTCCAAGATCTACAAGAAGCTTGGAATTGAGGGCCGGAACAAACTGTCTGCTTTGGTCTGGGCGGAACGACCAGAGGGCGAAGCTCTGCAATGACCCCCCGCCTCGACGCTGTCGCAGGACCCGTCGAGAGTCACCTGCTCCGAACAGCCTCACGCATCGGACCTCAGCGTGGTGGCAACAAGAGGACGATGGTGTTGCTGACCGCCGTCCTAGTTCTTGTCGGGGCATCTTGTGGTGGCGGCAACGAACCTCAGACGACCCGAGTAGACGCACTGCCATCTGACGTATCCGCTTGGCCAGATGCGACGATGCACGGCTTCTCGTTTCCAAATTTCACTGCGCAGACCTACGAGGAGGTCGTCTTCGACGAGTCCGACATGGTGATGCTGTTCGGCGCCGGTACCGATGTGTGTGCATCCGGCAGCACCGATGATTGTTTATTGACCGCAGAAGCCGCGCAGTTTGCGCAGATGGTGAACGTGGCTCGCTCGTGGGGGCACTGTGAGGGCTTCTCCATCCTCGCCGCCGAGCGTTTCAACGCTGGCCTCTCCCCCGCATCATACGAACTCGCTAACGAACCCGAGGTGCTGAAAGCTCTAATGCGCGGTGTTGCCTCTCAGTTCCTCCCCGAGGTGCAAGCCGAAGCAGATCTGTGGGCGCGCGAAGATCTGCGAGACAAAGTGCTACACATCCAAGAGTCACTGACGGCTGGCACCTTGAATATGTCAGTTGGGATTTACACCAACGATGCCGGTCACTCTCTGCTGCCGTATCAGGTGACATGGAATGGTGACGACTTTGCGGATATCTGGGTTTATGACTCCAACCGACCCGCCCAGACCGTATCGATTGGTGTTGACCTTGCTGAAGGTCGGTGGGAATTCCCCTATGTCGGTGGCGAGACGTGGTCGGGTCCTTCAAACATGCTGGATCTGGTATCCGTTGCGGACCGCAGTGGCAAATGCCCGTTCTGCTCAGACGCGGTAAGCGTGTCACGGGCCGCGTTCTATGTTCGCTCTGAATCCCCCAATGTCGCGGTCAGCATCGATGACGCGCCAGTTCCGCCGGACACGGTGTCGGATGCGGTGACGTATCGACCAATGAAAGGCCGGTACGTTAAAAACAGTGCGGCAGAGGACCCTTCTGAAGGTGCGTATCGCGAGACGGGAGTCGCTTTCCGCCAGTACCACGACCCTTTGTCAGATATCGAAAGCGCCAGCCGCAGAGGTGTCTACTACTCGCGGGTGAACGCGGATATCGGCAATGGTCAACAGGTGCGTGTCAGCACTGATTCGGCGGCCATCATCTACGCGGTCTCCGATCATGGTCTACAGAGATTTGTGACATACGACGGAGGCAGCCTCAGCCTGGACTCCGAGGGTGTGTCGGCATCAGGTGGTCAACTGACAGTGACCGCGGGTGATTCACTCGTGCAAATCGACGGCCTGGATGCGAGCGTGTTGAACGATCTGTCATTCGTTGCCGAGATAGCGGATGGGGTGTCGTATACCGGAGATCTTGATGGCGGACACGCGATTCGTCTCGTCGCGGAACCCGCCGGTGGGGCAACGATGGTCCGAATCGACACCAGCGGTAACGCCGCGGGGTTCAACCTTGATCGCGAGGCCAGAGTGTCCTCAGCCGGACCGGCGCCTGCTTTTCCCACCCGCGAGGTGGCATTCGACCTCACGTCAGTGAGCGGAGATCTTGCCACCGAATTCCTTCCGGTTTCTCCAGAAGTCGACAGCCCTCTGACATCGCCACAATCCTCGGCAGAAACCCCAACATCGTTGCCGGCAACGGCTGCACAAGCCACCACA
>RFST01000160.1 GCA_009923855.1 Actinomycetota bacterium | reverse complement strand
GGCCCGCTCCCAGCCACCCCTCTGCCACGGCGAGAGCCTTAGCATCGAGGTCGCCGTGCACGTCCAAACCGGTCAACTCGTGCAAATGACCGCGCAATGGAAAGCGTTTCCACGCCGTGATATTCACCGGTGACACCGTTGCGCAGTCACGTTCAATCGGGCCCGCACACCCGACCCCGATGGCTACCGGGTTGGCGTGGTGCTGGTCGCGCGCCCGCTCGAGTTGTTCCGCAATCAGGGCCGCCAGAGCCGAGAAATGTGACTGAGGCCCCACATCATGGTCGACCTCGCACCGGCTTCGGTCGAGGAGTTCCCCGCCCTCACCGACAAGGCCGACCTCGAATTTCGTCGCGCCGATATCAACGGCGCACACAACGCGGCGCATCAGTGCCTCCGAGGGGCCACACGCGTCGGTTTCGGGTAGCTCCGCACGTGGCGATGATACGGCCGAGCCCTACCCTGCGGATGTGCCCACCGATTGGAACCCGGTGCTGCGCGACCAGTTTGACGAGCCCTACTGGTCGGAGCTGATGGATTTCGTTGCCCGCGAACGCTCGCTCTACGACGTGTACCCCCCTGCCGATGAGGTCTTCGCTGCGCTGCACCTCACCGCGCTGGCCAACACCCGCGTGGTCATCATTGGCCAAGACCCCTATCACGGCCCCGGACAGGCGCATGGCTTGGCGTTCTCGGTGCGCCATGGTCAACGCATTCCGCCGTCGTTGCGCAATATCCACCGCGAACTCACTGACGACCTTGGCATTGCGCTTCCGGCACACGGCAACCTCGATGCATGGGCTCACCAAGGCGTGTTGTTATTAAACACCACGCTCACCGTGCGCGCTGGGGAGGCCGGATCCCATCGGGGTCGTGGATGGGAGCACTTCACCGACCGGGTGATCGGTGCCGTATCCACCTCGATCAACCCAGTGGTGTTCATTTGCTGGGGGGCCGCTGCCCGAGCGAAACAGAGCCTGATCGACACCGCCCGCCACACGGTGATTACGTCGGCGCACCCGTCACCGCTATCGGCACACAACGGCTTTTTTGGTTCGCGACCATTCTCCGCCACCAACAATGCCCTCATCGCCGCCGGCGCCGAACCGATTGACTGGACGCTCTGATGGACTGGGCGCACTGGCCCCCGGTGCGGCGCGCGCGTCGACGCGTGCGCGCCGTTGATGTCGCCATTGAGGCCACCGTGGGCTTCGTGCTGCATCAGTCGGGTCGTAATGCTGCCGTGCTCGCCTACTACGGCTTTTTGACCCTGTTCCCGCTCATCATGGTGGCGACTACCGTGCTCGGCTTTGTGCTCCAGGGTCGCCCCGAGTTAGAAGCCGACATCGTCGATACGGCCCTCGCGCAGATTCCTGTCCTCGGCCAACAGTTGGAACTTCAGGCCGGGCGTGTCGATGGCAGCATCGTCGCCCTGATCGTTGGTCTTGCCGCAGCCTTGTGGGGCTCGACCCGGGCCTTTGCGGGCCTGCAGACCGCCCTTGACGACATTTGGGAGGTGCCGATTCCCGACCGCCCGAACATCGTCGTGCGACGGATCCACTCGTTGGTGGGTGTGCTGGTCATCGGGTCGGCGCAGGTCGCCATGGTGACCGTCACCGCAGTGGCCGGCTGGGCCGACATCGGGGCGATCAGCATCGTGTTCATTCTCATCGGCGTACTGATTGTGAACACCGTCGTCGTCGGCACCATGTTCCGCTATCTCACGGCAGCCAACGTTGGATGGTCGATGGTGAAATACGGAGCAATCCTCTCCGGGGTGTCCTACACGATCTTGCAGGTGTTCGGCACGAGCATCATGACCCGGCTGTTATCGGGCGCGCAGAGCGTGTACGGCGCCTTCGCGTCGGTGCTGGCCATAACCGGTTGGCTCAGCATCCACGCCGTGATCAGTCTCTATTCCGCCGAGATCAACGCAGTGATCGCCGCGCGTCGTCGCTGAGCACAACGGCGTTGGCCACATCCACGCGCGCGGCGACCCGTGTATTGCCCGCATGACGCCCGACGTGGATCTCATAGGTGCCCGCCGGCACACAGAATTCACCATCGACCCATATGGCAGAGCGCCGCGCCGGTACCCGCACCACCGCGATTGCCGTGGCGCCCGGCGCGATGTCCACCACCGTGGATGCCACGAATCGGAAGGGTGCGACGTCATCGAGATCCGGTGCCAAGGCGTAGACCTGCACCACCTCGCGTATCTCACGGTCAGCCTCGTTGGTGACCGGCACCGCGACCTCAATGACATCGCTGATCTCGCCGCTGACAACCGGTTCGCCCCACGATGTCGTGCCATAGGTAAGGCCATGGCCAAACCAGAACGCCGGCGCCACATCATGGTGGCGGTACCAGCGGTGACCGATCGCGCGTCCCTCGGCATACGACATGCGGTCATCGGCGCCCGGATAGTGCGCCGCCGCGGGGGTATCACCGAGGCGAGGCGCTCGGGAATGGTCACCGGCAAGCGACCGCCCGGAGCTGCGGCACCAGTGACGAGGTCAGCAACGGCGGCACCGATCTCACCGCCAGGGAACCACACCTGCATCACCGCCGACACATCATGACGCCAGTCCATTGTCACCGGGCTCCCAGCATTGAGAACCACCGTTGTGTTGCTGTTCGCCGATGCAACGGCAGCGATCAACTCGCTTTGCCGACCCGGGAGATCCATGTCATCGCGGTCGCGACTCTCGGTTTCCCAGTCGTCGTCGGTGCCCACCACCAACAACACGCGATCAGCGGCCGCGGCCACCTCCACGGCGTGGGCCACCGGGTCTGACCCAGTGGGTGGGCGCAGACCCACCGCAAGCGCGCGGATACCGGGATGATCATCGATGGGGTAGTCGATGCGAACGTCCACGGCGACATCGGCCACCAGTTCCACATCAGCGACGCGCTCTGGTGAGCCGTAGTCGAAGAACGATCCGCCGCGATCGTCGCGGTCGATACGCAGCACCTCCACCCCGTCGACACTGACGATGCACTCCCCCACGGAGCGCGCCCCGAGTGTCCACACTCCACTGGTCTCCGGTGTGAACGACGTGGTCATCACGGCACCGAATCGACGGCTGAGAGCGGGCGCTGGTTCTTCTTGCCAGAACGCCATGGTGCCGCCGGTCGTCTCGGTGTGCACCTTGCCGGCATCGTCGGTGATCACCATCTCGATCGGGCCCGGCAGTGGCGGATGGAACCGCTCAATTGAACACCCTTGGGCGTACACGGTGCGCACACCACGGTCGTTGAGGGCCGCGATGATCGGCGTCACGTGATCCGGCCGCACCCGCGCACTGCCGCCGCCTTGGGGCCGCCCCACATCGGCGTACGGGCCGATCACCGCCACCATCCCCGGCTCGGATGGCCACGGCAATTGGCCATCGTTGGTCAGCAGCACTGCACCGGCAACAGCCGCCCGATACTGCACCTCAGCAATGTCAGCCGCACCAAGGCATACCTACCTCTGATCCATCATCGTTTCCGGCTCCCGACCAGGCTGCGAGAGCCGCGATCCGCTCCACCGACTCGTCAATGAGCGCCATCGGGACATCGCCGGCTTCCACAGCTGCGCGAAGCTGGTCACCACGATGGATCGGAGGGCCCGGCATCTCGATGTCGAGTCCGGCGTGCACCGCCTCGGTGGTGCTGTGCAGACCGAACCAGTCCGAGATCACGACGCCGTCAAAGCCCCATTCGCCGCGCAACACACCACGAAGAAGCCACTCGTTATCGGCGCAGAACACACCGTTCAACCGGTTGTAACCCGTCATCACTGCACGCACGCCGGCCCAACGGCGGCTTCGAACGGCACCAGATACACCTCGCGCAGCGTCCGCTCATCGATGTCGGACGACACCGTTGCCCGTCGGTACTCGGTGTCGTTGCCCACGAAATGCTTCACACAGCACGCAACACCGTGGGCCTGCACACCGTTGATGTACGCCGTGGCGATATCCACCGTGAGCCACGGGTCTTCGCTCATGCACTCGAAGTTGCGACCACCGATCGGTGTGCGATGCAGGTTCACGGTGGGCGCCAACAACACGTGGGCTGATTTCGAGCGGGCCTCGCGGCCAAGGGCATCGCCAACCTCGTAAATCAGACTCGGATCGAAACTTGCAGCGAGCGCGGTGCCACAGGGAAACGACGCCGACTTAGGGCCCTTCCAATCCGTGCCGCGCACACCGGCCGGCCCATCCGACATGCGGATGGCAGGAATCCCCGCAGCGGCGGGTGTGTGCCAATGATCAGCGCCCGCCATCACCGCGATGCGCTCGGACAGCGAGTCGCTCATGACCCCACCCCAAACATCTCGGTGGTGA
>RFST01000159.1 GCA_009923855.1 Actinomycetota bacterium | reverse complement strand
CTCAGCTGATGCCCCCGAACCGTCGGGAACGGTGACCCTCACCGCTCTCGGTACCTACGACGGTGGTGGCCTTGCCCGCGCCGAAATAGCGGCGTTCGATGCGGCGTCCGCACGGATGTTCATCTCAAACGACGATGAAAACCAAGTCGACATCGTCGACATCTCCGACCCGACAGCACCAACGTTGGTGAGCAGCGTTGACATGTCGGCCTACGGCGACGGAGTGAACGGGGTTGCGGCGCACGACGGATTGGTCGTTGCCGCGGTCGAGCGCGACCCGGTCTTCCACGGTGAGACCGGCGTGGCCACCGCTGTGACCGGCAGCGCCATTTTCTTCGATACCGATGGCACGGTTGTGGCCGAAGTCGGCGTCGGCGTGCTTCCCGACATGGTCACCTTCAGCCCTGACGGCACCAAGGTGGTTGTCGCCGGCGAGGCCGAGCCGATCTGCGCGACCGATGCACTCGGTGGCGGCGAGGAGACCGACCCCGATCTGGCCACCGATCCGCCCGGAACGATTGCTGTGATCGGCGTGAATGATGGTGTGCCCTTCGGCGCTGCCGACATCTTGGACTTCTCCGGTTTCGACACCGACACCTTGACAGCTGCTGGCGTGCGCATCTTCTGGCCTGGCTCGGATGCGTCGACCGACCTCGAGCCCGAGTACGTCGTGGTCAGCGATGACTCATTGACGGCTTTTGTCACGCTGCAAGAAGCAAACGCCGTCGCCGTTGTCGACCTAGCCACGCCGGCGATCAGCGCTGTGGTCCCACTCGGCACGAAGGACTTCTCGTCGCTGCTGATGGATGCATCGAATCGCGACGATGAGATCAACTTGCAGAACTGGGACGTGGAGGGCATCTACATGCCCGACGCGATCGACACCTACACCGTCGGTGGTGCGACCTATCTGGTCACCGCCAACGAGGGTGACTCTCGCGACTACGACTGTTACAGCGAGGAAGCCCGCATGAAGGACCTGCTCGATGAGGACGAGGTCGGGTACACCTCGGCGTTGACCGATGAGGTCACTGCTGCCGCCGGCGACAACGAGCAACTGGGTCGCTTGAACTCGACGACGGCAATGCCCACGACCGATCCGGTCGACCAGTTGTACATGTGGGGTGCCCGTTCGTTCACGATCTGGAACACATCAGGCGAGGTGGTGTACGACCCGGGCTCGGAGTTCGAGGAGTACATCGCTGCGAACTACCCCGACTACTTCAACGCACAGGCCGACGATGAGGCCGGCACCGCCGCCGACATGGTGGCATCGATGGCCGATGAAGTGGATGCCCGTTCCGACGACAAGGGCTCGGAGCCCGAAGCGGTGGCGGTCGGCAAAATCGGTGAGCGCTACTACGCCTTCGTGGGCCTCGAGCGCCAAGGCGGGATCATGGTGTACGACGTGACCGACCCGACCGACGGGCAATTCGAGGACTACGTCAACCTTGCCCTCGACGAGCATGCGGCCGGCGGCGACTTCACCGGACCGGGCACCACCGATGTGTCACCTGAAGGTGTGGTGTTTGTGTCGGTCGCTGATAGCCCGACTGGGAAGCCGTTGGTGATCGTGGCGAACGAACTGTCGGGAACGACCACGATTTATGAGGTCACCGGTAGTGAGATCGAGGCTGAACTCGCGGTCGCCAATGTCACGCTCCCCGCAACCGGTCAGGGCACCGATATGGCTCTCGTGGCTGCGGTGATGCTCGGCATCGGTGCGGTGGCACTGATGGTGGGACGCCGCCGGGTCTGACCCCTCGGCCCTCGGCAATGCGATGCCCCGCCCGGGTTGGGCGGGGCATCGTGCTGCCCGGGTGGGTCGCGTCAACTCTCGCTTCGCTCGCAGTGTTGTACGATTTGTAAAGGCGCGGCGGTGCACAACGCGGTGCAATACGCGTGCAGTTAGGGGGACATATGGCCACAACCGGAGAGCGCAGTGTGTTGGCTGACCGGCTCCAGCGATTGGGAACCGAGACGGCGTTCGCCGTGTCGCAGGCCGCTGCAGAGTGGGCGGCGGCCGGGAATCGCGTCTATCCATTTCATCTCGGCGACCTCGACCTGCCGACGCCAGCCAACATCGTTGCCGCGATGGACGCAGCAATCGCTGCCGGCCACACGGGATATTGCCCGGCGGCGGGTATCCCTGCATTGCGAGAAGCCCTGGCCGATGACCTCGGTCGGCGTCGCGGCATGGTGTTCACACCTGAGCAGGTTGTGGTGCAACCCGGTGGTAAGCCGGTGATCACCAAGTTTCTTCAGGCGGTCATGAACCCCGGTGATGGTGTGCTGTTTCCCTCGCCGGGCTATCCGATCTACGAGAGTCAGATCGACTACCTCGGTGGTCGTGGTCTGCCCTATGGCTACCGGTTCGATGATGATGGTTTCCGCATCGATATGGATGCGTTGCGGGCGGCAGCGCCGTCGGCACGACTTCTGATCTACAACGATCTGCAGAATCCGCTCGGGAGCGAGAGCAGCGCCGATGAGCGCGCGGAGATCGCACGCCTCGCGGTTGAGCACGACTTATGGGTGCTGTCCGATGAGGCGTACTTCGAGATGCGGTACTCAGGGGAGTCAACTTCCATTGCGTCCCTTGCCGGCATGGCCGAACGAACGGTGATCCTGCACACATTCTCGAAGAAGTTCGCGATGACCGGCTGGCGTCTCGGATGCGCTGTCGCACCGACCGTGGTCGCCGAACAGATCGCGAAACTGAACACCAATGACGAGAGCTGCACCACTCATTTTGTGCAGCACGCTGGTGTCGAGGCCCTACGTGATCCATCCGGAGCCGATGAGATCCTGGCCGAGTTGCGACAACGTCGTGATGCCGCTGCTGGGGTGCTGGCTGACGTCGATGGGGTTCGCCTCGCTGTGCCCGACGCCACCTTTTACTTGTTCCCCTATGTTGGCGAGGCGATGGAGCGAACCGGCCACACCGATGTGGGCGACTTCGCCACCGCGGCGCTACACGCGACGGGCGTGTCGTTTTGCACCCGGCGTCACTTCGGGCGACCACTCGCAGGCGAGGATGATCGTTTCGTTCGATTCGCGTACTCCGGGCTGGGCGTCGAGGCGATCCGTGACGGGCTCGGGGCATTTGCCGAGTGGATCCACGCCCACTGACGGCCAGTCACGGGCATGTAGGCCGCAAGACAACTCACACTGATCACGCTGACACACTGAGGAATGACATGAGTGACGCCATCACATCACCGCGCATCGTCGTCTGCGGACGCATCCCTGCGCCCGCGATCGACACATTGCACACCGCAGGGGAGGTGTGGGCATGGGATCGCGATGAGGTGATCCCCACCGATGTGCGCGACTGGGAACTCGCCACCACGGATGCGGCGGTCACCTTGCTCACCGACCGCGTTGACGCCGCCTTTCTCGACGCGGCACCGCGCCTGCGCATCGTGGCGAATGTGGCGGTGGGGTACAACAACATCGACGTGGCGGCCTGCCGCGAGCGTGGGGTGGTCGTCACCAACACCCCCGGGGTGCTCACCGATGCCACCGCCGACCTTGCGATGGCACTCATCTTGATGACCACCCGGCGCCTCGGCGAGGGCGAACGCCTCATCCGGTCGGGCAGTGCCTGGCAGTGGGGGATGTTCATGATGCTCGGTACCGGGGTGCAACAGCGACGACTCGGCATCGTCGGCATGGGGGGTATCGGCACCGCGCTCGCACGTCGCGCCAGAGCTTTCGGTATGACCATCGCGTACCACAACCGGTCGCCGATTTCTGCTGAGGTTGCGGGCGAACTCGACGCGGAACGGCTTGATCTCGACGAGTTGTTGGCGACGAGCGACATCGTGTCGTTGAACTGCCCATACAGCGAGGCAACCCATCATCTGATCGACGGCCGCGCCTTGCGGATGATGCGCGACGATGCGGTGCTCATCAACACCGCGCGTGGGCCCGTCGTCGATGAGGCAGCACTCGTGAATGCACTGCGCGAGGGATTCATCGGCGGGGCTGGGCTCGACGTGTACGAAAATGAACCCGAGGTACATCCCGGTTTGTTGACTCTCGACAACGTGGTGCTGCTGCCGCATCTCGGATCAGCCACCGTGGAGACCCGCACGGCCATGGCACAACTCGCGGCACACAACGTTGTCGAGGTGCTCGCGGGCCGCGCGCCCATTTCCGCCGTGTGAACCCGGCCCCGCGGTGCCAACCGGAGAGCATCTGCCACTACGGTCGGCACCATGGCTGATGAGTACATCCCGAGCACCATTGAATGGGTCGCAGAACAGATTGCTGAGTACGAGGCATCGGGTGGCACCCGTGCAACCACATTGCGCGATACCGGCATCCCGATCATCGTGGTGACCATGCGCGGGCA
>RFST01000158.1 GCA_009923855.1 Actinomycetota bacterium | reverse complement strand
TGCGGAAATCAGCGATGCGATCGGCGAGCTGCTCCTCCAGCGCTTCGACCAACTCGATCAGGGCCAACGAGTCGGCCTCGAGGTCGTCAACAAATGACTGCCCTTCGCTAACCGAAGATGCATCGATTTCCAAGATGTCGGAGAGGTTGTCCCGGATGATGGTCAAGATGTCGTCGCGGGTCAATCCGCTCGCAGCGTCGCTCATCTTGAGGATCCTAGCGATCAGGACGGTTCGGGTCGGATCGCCGTCGCGATCGAGGCCACGACATCGCTGCGCACCATCTCCGCTGCCACGGAAATCGCGTTCGTCGCGGTCGGCGATGACGAACCGTGAGAAATGATGCAGACCCCGTCGGTGCCGAGCAGCATCGCGCCGCCATAGGTCTCGGCCTCGAGCGACTGCACGAAGGGGGTGAGCACCGGCTCCAGGCCGAGCGCGTGTTCAACCAATGCCGGGTCGGCAGATATCGCCTCGCGCAAGGCTCCCAGCACCGTGCGCATCGCACCTTCAAGGGTCTTGAGCACCACGTTTCCGGTGAACCCGTCGGTCACGACCACGTCACAGGTGTCCGACATCACGTCACGACCTTCGACATTGCCGACGAAGTTCAGCCCACTCAGGCCGTCAAGTACGGCATGAGCTTCCTTGCGCAGCGGGTCGCCTTTGCCGGGCTCCTCACCGATCGACAACAGCCCGACGCGGGGACGGTCGATGCCAAGGCGATGATGAGCGAACACAGATCCCATGACCGCGAACTGGCCCAACCACTCAGCCGACACCTCAGCATTCGCTCCGGCATCGAGCAGAACGGTCGGGGTGGCCCCGGGGACCGGAATAATCGTGGCGATCGCCGGTCGGGCAACACCGGGCAGGCGACCCATCCGCAGCAGCGCCGACGCCATCGTGGCACCGGTATTGCCAGCTGACACCATGGCCGATGCACGACCGTCTCGCACCGCTTCGGCAGCGCGCACGAGAGTCGAGTCCTTCTTGCGTCGCACGCCTGCTGCGGGGTCATCGTGCATCTCAATGACCTCGGATGCTTCGATGAGTTCAAGATCGCCGATGTCGACGCGATCGCCGAGATCTGCAGGGCCGACCAAGATCACGGGCACGCCAGCATCGGCAGCGTGGCGGGCACCTTCGACGACTGCCCCGGGAGCATCGTCTCCCCCCATGGCGTCGACGACGACCGGGAGCATCAGAGCCCGATCAGGACACGTCGATGACGACGCGGTTCTTGTACCAACCGCACGACGGGCACACGGTGTGCGGTGTGCGGGCACCGCCGCACCGCGAGCAGGTGCTGCGCGCCGGGGCGTCGAGACGCCAGTTGCTGGCACGACGGCTGCGGGTCTTCGACTTCGACTTCTTCTTCTTGGGAACAGCCACTGGACTCTCCGACGTCTTTCCGGCGGCATAGCCACCGGGCTGCGAACTGTGGTGAGGTGGGCCGTAGCCCACCACCCCGACGGCGATTTGTCACCGCCATGTCGGGCGCTCGAAGACTATCGGGAGGAATCCTCTCCGGCACCCGCGCTGTCATCGCCTCCCAATTGAAGCCGCAACTCATCGAGGGCAGACCAGCGATCGTCGCGCACCTCGGTATCGCAACTGCACGACATCGTCGCCAACTCCACTCCACAACCAGGGCATAGACCGGGACAATCGTCGCGGCATACGGGTGACGGGGGCAGATCTAACACGGCATATTCGATAACGATCGGTTCGAGATCGAGTCGATCTCCCTCGACCACAATCACATCGTCGGTCGATGATCCGGTATGCCCCTCCGGAGAGAAGTACTCACGCACCGTCGACACACTGAGATCGGAGACCGGCGTCAAACACCGGCGACATAATGCGTCCCAGCGGGTGCGCACCTCCAATGAGGCCACCACATCATCGGTACCCGACTCGACCGCCCCGGTGACCTCGATGTCGCCGATGACACGCACCCGGTCGGCGCTCGGCTCCGCTCCGAGATGACCATCGAGCGCCATGTGGCCGGACAGACTCGCGCGATCGATGCTGGCATTGATCGTTCGCCGCGCGCCCGGTTGGCGTAACAATTCGATGAGGTTCACCCGCAATGGGTGACGAACGCCGGGCTCGGCCACGATCAGTCGTCCTGATCGAAGAAGCCCGCCGCAGATACATCCTCGGCCGCGGGCTGGGGCGTCGCCGGCGACACACCGTGAATCGACAACTTCTCGCGACCATTCGCAACGGTGCGCGACAGGCGTTCGAGCAGGATCTCGAAACTGGCCAATCGCTGATCGAGAAAATCTTCGGTCTCGTGTTTGAGGCGACGCGACTCCGAATTGGCCGTCTCCATGATGTGGCGGGCTCGCGCCTCGGCCGCGCGTACCACCTCGGTGCGCTGCACCATCCTCTCGCTCTGCACGCGAGCCGCCTCCACGATTTCGGCAGCTTCCCGACGGGTGCGCGCAATGAACTCGTCGCGTTCGCGCAGCATGTACCTCGCCTGGCGCAACTCCTCGGGCAGGCGCGTCAAAGCCTCTCCCAGCAACTCCACCATCTCGTCGCGGTCGATACGCGGTGACGATGACAACGGCATGGTCGGTGCGGTGGCCACGATGTCGACCGCGCGACGCAACAGGGTCTCGGCGTCGCCGACCCGGTTCTGTTCGGTTGGAGCGATGTCGGCCTCGACATCGTCACCCCAGGTGTCGTCGTTGGAGGCATCGCCACGACGCGGGTCGATGAATGGGTCAATCGGATGGTCGCTCATCTCAGCCTCCTACCCCGTCGATGACACGGCGCAATGCCGCATGCACCCCCCTGGGAACGAGATGTGACACATCGGTGCCATGGGCTGCGATCTCACGCACGAACCGGGAGGATATGTGTGACAGCGCCGGGGCGCACGGCACGAACACCGTCCTGATCCCGGTGAGGGCGTGGTTGTTCTGGGCCATCTGCTGTTCGATGTCGAAGTCGACGCCGGTACGCAGACCCTTCACGATCACGTCGGCACCGGTATCGGTCGCCGCTTGTACGGCAAGGCCGCCATGGGTCACGACGTCCACACCGGACATGTCGGCCACCGCATCACGAATCAACGTGGCACGTTCATCAGGACTGAACAACCCCGATGGTTTCGACGGGTTATGCATGACCACGACGATCACGCGCTCAAACAGGCTGGCGGCCTGGGCGACAACATCGAGATGACCGAGATGAATCGGATCAAAACTGCCGGGGCAGATCGCGGTGCGAGCGGGAACGGATGACATGGTCGTCGCCAAACTACATCGCCTCACCCGTCAGGGTCATGCGCCGCAGGAACGTCACCCATGTCCGTCCGTATCGGCGCGCCCGCCACTGCTCCCAATCCGGTGCCTCCACCGCTGCATTACCTTCGATGATCACGAAGTCGGCGCGCACCGCCGAGAGGAGTTCTAGCCATGGTTCCTCGCCGTACGGCGGGTCGGCGAGAACGACGTCCGCGGGAGTCGCAGCTGCCGCAAGAGCATCGCCGACGACAACCCGTGAGCGCCCCTCCAAACCCAGGGTGCGCAGGTTGTCGCGCAACACCGCGGCTGCACCGCGATCGCGTTCCACGAAGGTGCAACGCGCCGCCCCACGCGACAGGGCCTCGATTCCGAGAGCGCCGGTTCCCGCCCAGAGATCCAAGAATTCGGCGCCGTCGATTGCATCGGCGGACCCCAGAGAATTGAACACTGCCTCACGCACACGTTCGGTGGTGGGCCGTGTTGCACGACCCTCTGGCGACGCCAGTCGTCGACCCCCCAATTCTCCTGCAACCACTCGCACATGACCACCCTACGGCGATGGCGGGTGCACCCGGTGCCTGCCACACTCATGTCGTGGATACAGCCGCTCACCAGATCGAACCAGACCCCCAGATCACTTGTATCGATTGTGGAGGGCGTGCGTTCTTGCTGAGCGCACCACCGGTCACGCACGGCGACGAGGCCGACATCAGCGGCTGGCAGGTCGGAGACGTGGTCGCCTACCGCTGCGAAGACTGTCTCGATCGGTGGGACATCGTGCTCGATGACGAACCGTCACTGGGCGACGTCGACCACCAGTAACCCGCCGGCATCGTCTCGTCGGCTCAGGATCGGCTCAAGAACTCCGAGTCTCGATCGCTGACAAATGTCTCGAGTTCGTCGACCAACACCTCGTGGTGTGCCAACGTCGGATCGTCCGCCACCAGTTCGATCGCCGTCGAACGTGCCAGTGCGACCAGATCAAAATCCCGAGCAAGCGAGGCGAGGCGGAGATCGCTCCGGCCCTTCTGCGCCGTCGACATCAAGGTGCCTTCTCCGCGCAGAGCCAGGTCGACCTCGGCGAGTTCGAAACCGTCGGTGGTGGACTCGAGTGCGGC
>RFST01000157.1 GCA_009923855.1 Actinomycetota bacterium | reverse complement strand
TTCGACCGATCACTCGCCGTGTCGTGCGCCAGGCTGATGATCCAGCCCTCATCTTCGCCCGCACCGGGTGAGGCCGGAGCGAACACCGGCTCGGCGCCGCGCACACCCGCCCCCAAGTGGTGTTCGAGGCAGGCGCCGGTCTCGAGGTCGTACTTGTACAGCCGGTCGCCGTACACGGGTTCTTCGGCATTGCCCTCACCGTCGAGCGCCATCAGGTACCCGTAGCGCGCGCGCTGGCCAACCAGACGGTCGTCGACGCGTCCGAAGTCGCCGGGACGATCATCGATCTGCTCTTCGGCCACGGTGCCGGCGGCGAGGTCAATGGTCCAACGATGCAGACGACCGACCTCGGCATAGTCGTCATTGCTGCTGCCAAAGGCCTCGCGTTGACGCGATACGTCGATGGTGATGTGCGTATCGGTCTCGTAGGCATTCACCGGATGGAACACGTAACACGGGTCGATCTCGATCCAGCGCACGTCATCGTTGGTGCCATTGCGAGGCATCACACCGAGGCGGGCACCGGCATCGCGTTGGAACTGGAACGGCATGCCCCCGGTGATAGCGGCCTCCAAATCGAACAGCACCGGTAGGTCCATGAACACCACATGGTTCTGGGTGACGTTGAAGTCGTGCATCATCACCATATTCGGGATGTCGATGCCCTCGAACTGGGTGAGCGTGCCGTCCGGTGCGATGCGGATGTAGCGCAGGTGCGGCGCTTCGAAGTTCAGGTAACTGAAACCGATGAGTTCGCCGGTGATTGGGCAGATCTTCGGATGTGCGGTGAGCCCGGTGGTCAGGGCGCCGCCGCAGTTCTCGAACCCGATCGTGTTCAAGTCACCGTCGAGACGCCACGGCCAGTGCCCTTCTTCAAGACACAGCAGTGAGCCATTGTGCGGCAGCACATGGGTGTTGCCGGTGCCACGCGACAGATCGCCCATGCCGGCCATCGGGTCATCGAGCGGGTCGGTGACGTTGGGCGTGCGAATGAACCGGTTGCGGTACCACTCGGCTCGACCTCCGCTGAGACGGACGCCGTGCACCATGCCGTCGCCGAAGAACCAGTGCGGCGAGGATCCCGATGCCGGGTTCGGTCCCGTTCGCACATAACGACCCTCGAGAGCGGGCGGGATCGTCCCCTCAACCTCAAGCTCGAACTCGTCGCGCTCATCCAATACGGGGGCCCAGTTGCCGCGGAGATGCCACGGACGGGTGCTCTGTTCTGCGGTGACGTCGGTGCTCATGGCGGGACGGTAGCACACTCCGGCAGTGAACGTACCCGGAGTACGTTCGATGGTTCTGGTCGGGTACGGTGCGCTCATGAATCCGGCCACACCCCCGCTGCTGCGCCGACGTCCCGGCCGGCCGCGTGGCGGGACACCGGTCGCCGATCGCGACACGCTGGTGGCCGCTGCCGTATCGACGGCATGGCGCCACGGTGCCGACACGACCATGGACGACATCGCGGCGACCGCTGCTGTCGGAAAACCGGTGCTGTATCGCTACCTCGGCGACCGGGCCGCAGTTGTCGAGGCACTGTCGGAGTGGTTGACCGAGCAAGTGCAGGCCGCGACGATCGGCAATATCAACCCTGTCGATCCACCCCGCGCCGCATTGCACTCCGCGGTGGCCGGTTTCGTCCACACCGTGGTGGCTCAACGCGGCGTGTTCTTGTTCGTCAATGCCGGCGGGCATGACGTGGCTGTGTTCGATCGATTGATCCGCGGCGCGGCCACACCCCTGGCAGAGGTGTTCACCGGCACACACACGGCCACAACCGCACTGACCCGTTCGCTCGCGGTGGTCGGCATGTTGCAGATCACGGTGACCGCCTGGCTCATCGAGCCCCACTGTTCAGCAGATCAACTCGTTGACGATCTCGTCGATCTGTTGTGGTCGGGCATCGGCACGACCACCTGATCGTTCTGCGCGAGCCTCAGACGTCAGTGTCGCGCCACGACCATGTCGCGGGTGGCCGCCCACGTGTCGAGCAGGGGCAACACCACCTCACGGTCAGCCGTGGGCAATGTGAGCACCGCCCGGTCAACACCTTCAGCGAACAATGCAGTCAACCCGTCGGCATCGGTGGTGGCACCGAACACCGACACCTCCACCTCAGCTGGGTCACGACCCTCTTCTGCGCAGGCGGCGGCCAAACGCTCTAGCCGGTCTGCCAACGATGTCCGCGCCGAGATCGGCAGCCATCCATCGGCCCACCGGGCCACATTGCCGAGAAGGCGTGGCCCGACACCCCCACCGAGATGAATCCGCGGACCTCCAGCCTGCGCAGGCTTGGGCCACTGCCACGTGGTTGGCACCGTCACATGCGACCCCGCATACGACGCCTCGTCGTTGCGCCACAGAGCACGCATGGCCTCGACCGCCTCGCGGGTGCGATCCCACCGGGTGGCGAAGCCGTAGCCGTGGCTGGCCATCTCTTCGCGGTTCCATCCAATGCCCACGCCGATCTCACAGCGACCACCACTGAGATGGTCGAGGGTGCTGATCTGTTTCGCGGTCCAGATCGCATCGCGCTGCCCGAGCAGCAGCACACTGGTGCCAAGACGGAGCGTGGACGTCACCGCAGCCGCCATCGATAACGCGACGAATGCGTCATGGAGATGCGCATACTCATCGGGCAGCGGTGCGCCGTCCAGACTGCCCGGCCACGGCGACTCGCGACTTGTCGGGATATTCGAGTGCTCGGGCACCCACAGTGATTCGAACCCGCGAGCTTCGGCTTCGCGCGCGAGTTCGTCGGGGCGAATCGCGGTATCGGCCGACATCAACGTGATGCCGATACGCACCTGCTCGGCGCGGCGACGAGGTTCGGTCATCGCAACGGCACCAGCGGTGACGGGTCGGCAATGAGGTCGGCGCGAAGGTGCCGCTTCAAGATCTTGCCGGACATACCCCGAGGCATCGGCTCGTCGCGCACCACCAGATACCGCGGTTGTTTGTAGTCGGCGAGCGTGTCGCGACAGGCGGCAAGGATCGCTGCCGGGTCCACTGGCGCACCGGCACTGAACACGATGACCGCCGGGGTTTCACCCCAGCGATCGTCGGGTACGCCGACCACGGCAACTTCGACGAGGCCATCCACTCCGGCCAGTAACCGTTCGATCTCCGCGGGGTACACGTTGAGACCACCGGAGATCAACATGTCTTTCACCCGGTCGACGACATATAGATACCCGTCGTCGTCGAGGCGCCCGAGATCGCCGGTGTGCAGCCATCCGCCCCGAAGGGTCTCCGCTGTTGCATCGGGTCGATTCCAATAGCCGGCCATCACCTGCGGCCCGGCCAACAGGATCTCGCCCACATCACCAGTGGGTACATCGTTGTCGTTCTCATCGGCGATACGCACCTGGCCGTGCAGCACCGGAAGACCAGCAGACCCCACCTTGGAGAGGGCATCCGCGTTCGGCAAGATCGTTCCGGCCGCCGACGATTCGGTGAGGCTGAACATCTGCAGCATCGGCACACCGCGTGCCTGCACGGCGCGCAGCAGAGTGGGCGGCACCGATGCGCCGCCCGAACAGGCGATGCGCCACGACGACAGGTCGGCTGTGTCCCAGCGCGGATGATCGACGAGTTGCTGGATGATGACCGGCACGGCGAGAAGTGCCGTCACCCGTTCGATCTCGAAGAGGTCGAACAACCGGTCGGGGTCCGCTGCTGGTTCCAGCACGAGGGTCGCGCCCGACCAAAAGCAGAACAGGAACAGCGCAAGGCCGCCGGTGAACGCAAGTGGAAACGGCAATGCAATGCGATCTGCCGGCGACAGCGACAGTGCCTGCGCCCACCCCTGCGACGCGGCATCGAATGATCGGTGCGTGAGGATCGCCCCTTTCGGGTCGCCGGTGGTTCCCGATGTGTAACAGATGAAGGCGGGATCGTCATCGGCGGTGTCGCACCACGGGACAGACAGGTCGGAACGGCGTAGCGCGTCGAGATCGTCGATGCGCTGCACAACCGTCGAGGCATCGACGAGGTCGCAGATTGCCGCCAGGTCAGCATCAACCATCAACATGCTCGCCCCAGCATCGGCCACCACATAGGCAACTTCGGTGGCGGTGAAACGAGTGTTCACCGGCACGATCACTGCGCCGAGCTTCCACGCGGCCACACTCACCTCGCACCACTGCGGACAGTTCCCCGCGAGGACCGCGATCCGGTCACCATGAGTGATGCCGCGCTCAGCAAGTCCGGCAGCCAGAGCGTCGGTGCGCGCGTCGAGTTCCGACCATGAGATATCGCTACCCGCCCAACGAATGGCGGTGGCGTCCGGTTGCCAACGCGCCCAGAACTGTCCGATTGCTGCAAGGTTCATATCGTCGTGACCCCCCGGTGACGTGATTGATCGCGACGCTAGTTCCACCCCTCACAGCACCCGGAGGCGGAATTCGCTTCGGTGTGACGTCCGACACGTG
>RFST01000156.1 GCA_009923855.1 Actinomycetota bacterium | reverse complement strand
GGTCAGTATCAGCCGCGAACTCACCAAGATGCACGAAGAGACCCGCCGCGGCACCCTCGACACCATCGACATCGGCGATCCGCGCGGCGAGTACGTCATCGTGCTCGGCGGTGCTACTCGCGATGACACCGTCGATGCCGCCACCGTGCGACGGCACCTCGATGCCGAACTTGCAGCCGGTGCCACCCGCCGTGATGCCGCGGCTGCTGTTGCGCGGCGACTCGGGGTACCCCGTCGCATGGCCTACGATCTGACCATCGGACGTGACGACCCCCCGGCCGACACCACCGAGTGACGAGATGACGTGACGGAGCAGCAACGGTGAGCGAATACGTGCAGGTGGCGACCGGCGGCCCGAGCGCCGCATTCTTCGATCTCGACCGCACCCTGATCGCAGGGTCATCGGCATTCACCCTTGCTCGAGCCGCGCGCGCCGCCCATCTGATGCCCACCGATGAACTCATCCGTGACGCATTCAGCGCGGCCGTGTTCAAAATGCGTGGCGACACCGGTCGTGATGTGGCCGCCGAGGCCCGCGACCGCATCCTCGGGTTCATCGCCGGTCGGCGTCGTGAAGAACTCCAGTCGTTGAACGAACGCGTGATTCCCGTCCTTCTCGGCAAGATCCGCCCTGAGGCCCGGCGGCTACTCGACCTGCATCGCCATGCCGGGCGTGCGACGTTCATCGTGTCGGCCGCGCCAGCTGAGATCGTCGAGCCGCTCGCTGCTTCCCTCGGTATGACCGGTGGCATCGGCACCCGCGGCGTCATCGTCGACGGCGCCTACACCGGCGAACTCGACGGGCCGTTTTGCTACGGACAGGGCAAAGTCGACGCCATCGCCGATCTGGCCCGCTGGGACAATCTGGACCTTGCCCAGTGCTACGCCTACAGCGACTCGTCGAGCGATCTACCGATGTTGAATGCCGTTGGCCACCCGGTGGTGGTGAACCCTGACAGCACCCTTGAACGCCACGCACGCGCGCACGGCTGGCCGGTGGTGCAGTTTCGTCAGCGCACACGGATCGTTGCGCGACGCGTGCTCACGACCATCGGCGCGGTGGCTATTGCTGGCGGAGGATTCGTGGCGGGCGTCAACGTCGGTGGCCGACGACCACGCCTGATCTGAGCGCCCCAGTCGCGACGAATCAGCTGACGCGCGGCTGCAGTGCCAACTGACGCGACTCGGCCACCAGCACATCGTTCGCATCCCACACCTCGCCGATCTCAGCGAGCATCCCTCCCGCGACGTATGGCGAACGGAACACGCAGCGCAACGGCCCCGGGGCCGGCGCAGCCCGCAGATGCACCGTGAATTCAACGGTTGGCACCCATCCCACGCCGATATCGGTGTTGAACACCGCCGGCGGGAACGAATCCGCGGCGAGCAGCAGACCGAACACGTCGACATCGGCGCCATCGGCAAAGGCGAACCAGCCCCGAATCTCGGCATCACCGGTGGGCTCACCATCGCGGAATCCACAACAGGCGGGGTCGAGACGCATCGCCAATCGGTCGGCGACCGCAACGATCGGCTGGTTCTCGAGTGGCCGATCCTGTTGACAGTCCTCATAGGCCGGCATCACCGGAGGCGCACAGTTGACGATGCGTGGAGCATCGGTATCGCCTGACCCGAACGCACCGAGCACGCGAATCACCTCTCGACCGGTGGACTCATTCACCAGCGCAGCGGTCGCTGTGGCCAGCCGTTTCCCAGTCTTCACCACTGACACCTCCACGCGGTGCGCACCCGGCGTGCCCGGCGACAGGTAGTGCGCGGTCACCGTCAGTGGATCGCGGCCCACCATCGTGGCCATCGCGCGCGTAGCAATGGCCAAGGTGTAGCCCCCGTTGGCGTTGCCCATGATGTCCCAACCGACATGAATCTCGGTGTCAAACACCGCATGGTCCGCGTCGCCAACCGGTTCACGAGCAGTGACAGCGGTGGCACGAGAGAAGGTGTCCGACACACCACGCGACGCTACCCGCGCACGTCTCATCATCGCGTGCCCAACCGGTGTGCCAAGCCCTGCGGTCACTCCCCCCTGTAGCGTCGTCGTCGTGGGCAGCTTCTATGTCACAACCCCCATCTACTACGTGAACGCCGAACCTCATCTCGGTCACGCGTACACCACGATCGTCGGCGATGCCCTCACCCGGTGGCACCGCCTGCTCGGCGACGACGTCACGTATCTCACCGGTACCGATGAGCACGGATTGAAGATCCGTCAAGCCGCCGACGCAGCGGGCACCACACCTCAGGAATTCTGTGACCGCATTGCACCGGCATTCCAGCGCGCCTGGGAACGTCTCGACATCGCCAATGACGACTTCATCCGAACCACCGAGCCCCGGCACCATGCGGCGGTGCGCGAGTTGTTACAGCGCTGCTACGACGCCGGCGACATCGAACTCGACACCTATTCAGGCAAGTACTGCGTGGCCTGCGAGGAGTACTACACCGACGACGAACTGCTCGACGACGGGCTGTGCCCCATCCACAAGCGTCCGGTCGATCATTTCGAGGAGGAGAACTACTTCTTCCGTCTCAGCCGCTTTCAGGACCGACTCCTCGACTGGTACGCCGCCCACCCCGGAGCGATCGTGCCGGAGTTTCGCGCGAACGAAGCCCTCGGGCTCATCCGCGGAGGGCTCCGCGATTTCTCGGTCAGTCGCACCTCACTCGATTGGGGCATTCCGCTGCCCTGGGACTCTGACCATGTGGCCTACGTGTGGTTCGACGCCCTCACCAACTATCTGTCCGCAGTCGGTTTTGGTGACCCCGCACAGGACCACACCCAGCGCTGGCCGGTGGACTACCACCTGATCGGCAAGGACATCATCCGGCACCATTGCGTGTACTGGCCAGCGATGTTGATGAGCGCCGGCGTCGAACTGCCCAAGGGTTGGGCGGTCGGCGGGTGGTTGCTGGTGGATGGCGAGAAGATGGCCAAGAGCACTGGCAACGTCGTGAACCCACTCGATCTCGTCGACACGGTCGGTGTCGACGGCTTTCGCTACTACGTGCTGGCCGACACCACCTACGGCTCCGACGGCGACTTCTCCTACGACGGACTCGTGGCGCGCTACAACGCTGACCTCGCCAACAACTTGGGCAACCTGATGGCCCGTGTCGCAACGGTGGTGGCCAAGAAGTGCGACGGCGTCGGGCCTGCCCCGCGCGCCGACTCCCCTCTCGCCGACGCAGCGGCCGCCGCCGTGGCTGGCGCCACCACAGGATGGGATGCGGTGTCGCCATCGCGTGCTCTGGAGGCCACATGGGGGCTCATCCGCGCCACCAACGCCCATCTCGAAGCCAACGAACCATGGAAGGCCGACCCCGGTGCAGAGGTTGATGCCGTGATGGGCGACGCCCTCGAGGCGCTGCGCATCATCGCCGTCCTCACCCACCCTGCAGTGCCGGGAACTGCGGCACAGATCTGGGAACGCCTCGGCATGACCGGCGCTCTCGACGACCAGCGCATCCCCGATGCGGTGTCATGGGGCGGCTACCCCGGCGGCACCGACATCGTGAAGGGCGACCCGCTGTTCCCGCGCATCGCGTCGTGAACTTCAACGCATCGTGATCATGAACGACCGCGCGGCCGACGCCGAGAACCACAGCACACCACCAGAGTGGTTCGACTCCCACTGCCACGTCTACGACCCGAAGATTCCCGACGGCCGTGACGCAGCACTTGCCGCAGCCCGTGCTGCTGGAGTCACAGCCATGGTGGTCGTTGGCTGCGATCGCGAGTCGTCACTTGCCGCGATCGACGCAGCTGCGAACCACAGCGATGTCTGGGCCACTGTGGGTGTGCACCCCCATGAGGCACGCCACGGGGTCGACACGATCACCGATCTGATCGATGCTCCCCGAGTGGTGGCCATCGGCGAGGCCGGTCTCGACTACCACTACGACCACTCCCCCCGCGACGTACAGCGCCATGCATTCGCTGCCCAGATCGCTCTGGCCAACGAGCACAACCTGCCTCTCATCATCCACACCCGCGAGGCCTGGGACGACACCTTCGACATCCTCGATGCCGAAGGCACACCGACACGCTGCGTGTTTCATTGCTTCACCGGTGGCGTCACCGAGTTAAACCGATGCCTGGAACGCGGGGCCTTGGTCAGTTTCTCGGGCATTGCCTCGTTTCCATCAGCACACGATGTGCGCGCCGCCGCGGTTGCCTGCCCCGCCGATCGCATGCTGATCGAAACCGACAGCCCGTATCTGGCGCCGGTGCCACACCGGGGTCGACCGAATCAGCCGGCGTTGGTCACTGCCGTGGGCACCGCTGTGGCTGATCTGCGCGGCGTGAGCCCCGCCGATATTGCCCGTATCACCGCTGCCAATGCCCGCACGCTGTTTGGGCTGGAGCCTCCCGCCGGCTGACCAATGGCTGTAGATCCTGATGCCCAGCGTCGACGGGTTGCCGTCGCCATCGCGGTCAC
>RFST01000155.1 GCA_009923855.1 Actinomycetota bacterium | reverse complement strand
CGTTCGTCACCGGCGACCGGTGGCAGCGGGCGCTCTTTCACCGCCTTCGCACGCTCTTTGAAGCGGGTGATCATCGCGTCGACATCGAGTTCTGCCATAGCTCTGACGCTACCGCGGCCGGGCCATCGCGGTCACGCCAGCGGTGGCTGATCGCCTGTGTGGGCGCCGTCAACCTGATCGACGTTGACCGCGGCATCTCCGCCAGCATCGGTGTCGACCATCACATCGTCGTTGCGGTGAATCTCGCGGTTACGTTCGTCACGTGTGGCATCGCGGTGCTCATCGGCGTCGCCCCCACCACGTCGCGACATCTCTTCCAGCACCGCCAGCGCCGGCGAATCAACCCGCGTTCCGCGCCATGTCCAAACCGCGGTCAGCACCGCGAGCACTCCAACAGCGACCAGGCCGACAACCAACAACCACACGGTGACCGACGCCGACGTGTCTCCCGCTGCCATCACTGCGTCCACACCGGACAGCATCGCGGGTTGGGCCATGGCTCCAGTGTGCCACGTCGGCGACGACCCGGCGTCGCCTCATGTGCCGCCTTGATGTTGAGGGCACCAGTAGGTGGAGCGACCCGCCACCGTGTCATGGGCAAGTTCCGCACCATCGATGGGGCACACCGCGCCTGCGTGGCGTCGCACAGGACCAAGATCGCCGGTATGTGACCCTCCCTGCCGATCGAGAAGGTGCACAGTCGCCTCAATCGCTCGCGCCACAACACCAATGTCAACGTCACCAATCGGCGTGCGTGGCGCCACCTCCGCCGCAGAGGCCACTTCGTCCGCGATGAGGTTGCCGATACCGGCGACCACCGTCTGGTCGAGCAGCACCGATTTCAGCGCACGACGCCGCCCCACGACATTCAAGGCATCGGCAATAGCTGCCGCCGGTGAATACAGATCCACGCCCACCTCCCCCACAATCGGATCTGCCACATAGCGGCTCCATCGACGCGGGTCGTTCACTCGCAACACACCACCATCGGCAAACGTCATCACCCACCGATCCCACGCGGGGTCGTCGCGACGAGCCCCATAGGCCAACTCGGCAATGGGAGCATCCCCGTCGACGATGAGACGGCCCGTCATCGCGAAGTGCATGCCGACCGACATTCGCTCGGTATCGAGCACCACCACCTTGCCGTGGCGACGAGCATCGATCACCGTCGCTCCAACCAGCGCCGACATGCTGGCCGGATCGCCACATCGCGCATCAACCCACACCTGCGACACAGATCGACCGATCGCCCGCAACGCTGCACGGCGATACATCTCGGCCTCAATCCCTTCAGGCATGGCGCGACGTCACGTGGGCCGTGATGGGTGACCCGCTGCCGGGTCGTTGCGAACCTCATCGAGGAACTCCGCGATGGGCGTCCCGACTTGGTCGAGTTCCATCAAGAACGCGTCATGGCCGTGCGGCGAATCGATCTCCACGTACCGCGACGGTGCACCAACGGCTGCGAAGGCGTCAGCGATCTGGCGTTGTTGATACGCCGGGTACAACATGTCACTCGAAATCCCGATCGACAGACACGGCATCGTCACATCGCGTAATGCACGAGTGGCCGATGAACGCCCACGCCCAATGTCGTGCAGATCCATTGCTTTGGAGATCACGAGATAACTGTTCGCATCGAAACGACGGGCCAGTTTTTCTCCGTGGTACTGCAGATAGCTCTCCACCTGGAACTCCTGCCAGAGACCGAATCCGTCGCCACCTGGGCGGTCGACCATGCCGCGTCCGAAGCGCTCGGTGAACACGTTGTCACTGCGGAAGGTGACCTGTGCCACCTGGCGCGCCACCGCAAGGCCCTCGCCGGGGCCGTCACCTGGTGTCGCGTCGTAGTAGTCCCCGTCGCGCCAGCGCGGATCGAGCGCGATCGAGCGGCGACCGATCATGCCCCAGGCGATCTGTTGAGCGGTCGAATGCAGACATGTGGCAATCGGAATGACCGAGGCGACACGACGTCGGTAGGTGGCTGCCCACTCGAGAGCCTGCATCCCTCCCATGGATCCGCCAATCACCGAGGCCCACCGGGCAATACCCAGTGATTCACCAAGCCGAGCTTGGGCACGCACCATGTCGCGAATGGTCACAACCGGGAACCGTGGGCCATAGCGACGCCCATTCGGGTCGGCGGGGTCGATCGACGCTGGCCCGGTCGAGCCTTGGCATCCACCCAACACATTGGTGCACACGACGAAGAACCGGTTGGTGTCGATTGCGCGTCCCGGCCCGATCATCGCGTCCCACCATCCCGGCGTGGGATGTCCGTCCTCGGCACGCCCTGCCGCATGGGAATCCCCGGTCCAGGCATGACAGATCAGCACCGCATTCGACGCGTTCTCATCCAGCTCACCCCAGGTTTCATAGGCCAACGTGACCGGGCCGAGCGTCGCTCCCGAATCAAGAGCGAACGGACGGTCATCAGCAAAGGTATGGAAACGACGTCGACCAACTGGATCGCCGGGTTGCCATGCCCCGGTGACCGGCAGCGGTTTACTCATGTCATCGTCCTTTCCGTGCTGTCCACTCTGTTGCAGGGCGCTCTCGCACCCTGAGCACTGCGCACGGCACGCCGACGCGCCGGGTCGGACCGCCGGTTTGCCGGAACTCCGACCGCATCGCACATCGGTGCAGGCACCTTGGGGGCGTTCCCAGGTTGCCGGGCCCGTCAGACGGGCCGCTCGTAATGCTGGGAAGATGTTAGCGCGGGTGTGGGCTCAGAGCCGACACGCCGGGGTGCCACCGGGCAAGCGGTGCCGATTGCGCGCCACCCACCGATAGACCACGCCGGCGATCTGCACAACGCCGGGAGCCCCGAGGATGCGGCCCGGAACGGCCCACAGCCCGCCACGGTCACGCAACATCTGTGCCACCGCGTGTTCGGCCGAATGCACGACTCCGTGACGATCCACCCACTGCAGCGCGGTCGTGCACTGTTCGGCATCGAGGCCAAGCGCATCGAGGTCGAGGTGTTGCCATGCTGCCACCCGTCCCGGTCGCACCCGTCGACGCACCCACTGAGCGGTCGAGGTGCAAAACGCGCAATCGCCATCGAAGACCAGCACCGGCAGGTCAACGGTGTCGCTCATCCAGCCACCTCACCAATCACCGGCTGCGCCGCCCGCATGCGCTGGTCGAAGCCAACCTCGTAGGGCAAGAAACCATTGCGGTCGGGGTACAGCAGTTGCACCACCGTCGGCGTGGCGCCATGTGCCCACATGACCGCGGTCGGGCACCACTGCTGCACCGCGTCGGTCGACATCAGCGCGAACCGGCACCGCAAATCGTTGTCGAGTAGGCCCACCAGTTCAGCATCAACCGGGATGTCGGTGCCACCGCGAAGTGCATCAACAACCAAGCCCACGAGTCCGCGGGCAGCCACCGGGGTGAGGCCGGCAACGAAGATCTCGGGAAAACCGCAGAGATCGCCAACGCCGATGGTGTAGCCGTGAGCGGGGACCGGCGGCGTTGCCGACGCATCTGGCAGCACAGGTTCGAAGGCCCATCCGTCGGTTTCGATCATCCATTCGATTTTCTCGGTGTGCGGCAATTGGAACGAGGCAGGATCAACGGGTTCCATGGGGTCATCCTCGCAGCGATCGACTGGGCTGCCCACCTGTGCCCGCCTCGTCGTGCACACCGGCTCCGACATCGCTACCGTCGGAGGCGATGTACCGATTCGCGCTCACCCCACGGTGGATCGCTTTCCATCTGGTCATTGCCACCGCCGCTGTGGCGATGGTGAACCTCGGCCTGTGGCAGTTGCGTCGCCTTGACGAACGTCGCGATTTCAACGCCACCGTGGAACAACGCTGGGACGCAGCCCCGGTCGATATTGCCGACCTGCTCCCTGCGGGTAGCACCAGCGACGACGCCGACCGCCACGAATGGCAATCCGTCACCGCTCGCGGCACGTACATCGACGACGAGACGATTCGGGTGGTGAACCGCTCGCAGAATGGCCGGGCGGGCGACAACCTCGTGGTGCCACTGCGCCTCGACGACGGCCGACTCCTGCTCGTCACCCGTGGGTTCGTGCCGTTGGGCCAGGACCCCTCCCCCGCCACCGACGGCGACGTGACGATCAGCGGGCAGTTGCGTGTGGAACGCGCCGCCGGTGCTCTCGCAGCCCGTGACCCTGCCGACGGGGAACTCACCGAGGTGCAGCGCATCGACATTGCACGACTCGCTGCACAGATGCCCGGTGACCTCGTGCCCGCCTGGGTGGACCTCACCGCATCTGCTCCACCTGAGGTCGGCCCGTGGCCCGAACCGGTGATTCGACCCGATCTCAGCGAAGGGTCACACCTCAGTTATGCGGTGCAGTGGTTCATCTTCTCGGTGGCCGTCATCGTTGGCTGGGTGGTGGCACTGCGCACCACCGCACGTCGCCGACATGCCGCAGCAGTGACCAGCAGCGCGGATCCCGGCTGAGCACACGTCGGCCTCCGATGTCACCCCGCCGCGGCGATCGCCGCGG
>RFST01000154.1 GCA_009923855.1 Actinomycetota bacterium | reverse complement strand
CACGGGCGTGGGAGTTGATCTACACCGGTCGGGTCATCGACGCTGCCGAAGCGGAACGCCTCGGCATCGTGAGCCGCAGCGTCGCCGATGCCGACCGTGCTCGCCGTGGCCTCCGAAATCGTGGCCAACAGCCCATTTGGCGTGTGGATGACCAAGGAGACGCTGTGGGCCAACTTGGAAACGCCGAGCCTGCGCGCCGGCATCGACATCGAGAACCGCACCCAAATCCTGGCGTCGTTCACCGAGGATTCCCGCCGAGCAATGAGCGGGTTTCTCGCCGGCGAACGGCCCGACTGGCAGAACAAGTGAGGAGCACCTCGTGAGAATTCGACCAATCACCGGCACGATCGGCGCCGACATCGACGACGTGCATATGACGGCGCCACTCGATGATGAAGTTCGTGAGGGCGTCGTTGATGCCCTGGCCACCTACGGGGTGGTTGCCATCCGCGACCAGTCACTCGACATCGATGCATTCGAAGCAGTCGCGCGGTGTTTCGGCCCCTTCGGTGACACCCCGTTCATCACCCCGGTGGATGGCCATCCCGATGTGTTGCGACTCGTCCGCGAAGCCGATGAGCAGGGCCCGCTGTTCGGCAGCGGTTGGCACAGCGATTGGAGTTTCCAAGCCGCTCCCCCGAGCTACACGATGCTCTATGCCGTGCAGGTGCCCGACGCCGGTGGCGACACGGCCTACACCGACCAGAGCGCTGCCTACGAGGCCCTGTCACCACGAATGCGGGAGATCTGCGACGGCCTGCATGGGGTGCATTCGGCCGCGCGTTCATATGGGCCACGCGGCACGTTCGGCCGGCCCGATCCGCGCCGTTCGATGGAGATCACCGGCTCGGACGACGCACTGGCCACCCAGACCCACCCGTTGGTGCGGGTGCATCCGATCACCGGCCGGCGATCGCTGTTCATCAACGACGTCTACACCGTCGGCATCGCGGAACTTCCCGGTGGCGAGGGCCGTGCACTTCTTGATTTCTTGTTGACGCACTGCCGCCAGATCCAGTTCACGACGCGTATCCGCTGGACACCGGGCACGTTGACCATGTGGGACAACCGCATGGTGCAGCACTTCGCGATCGGCGATTACGCCGGTCACCGTCGGGAGATGATCCGCATCACCCTCGCCGGTGACGTGCCGGTGGGTGTGAACGGCTAAACCCGAGAAATTCTCAGCGACCGGTCCATTCCGGTGGGCGTTTCTCGGCAAAGGCTCGCGGTCCTTCTTTGGCGTCCTCGGAGGAGAACACCTGCGCCATCACCGGGCGCTGGAGGTCCCAGAACTCGGCTTCGGTGCGACCCTGCACCTCGAGAATCATCTGCTTTGACGCAGCCACCGACAGCGGCGCGTTCCGTGCGATGCGTTCGGCAAGTTCCATGGCTGCATCCACCGCCCCGCCCTTGGGCGCTACGCGCGACACCAGACCGTAGGCGTGCGCCTGCTCGGCGGTGATCGGGTCGGCGGTGAGCGCCATCTCCATTGCCACGGCATAGGGCACCCGGCTCGGCAGGCGCAGCAACGCGCCACCAGCTGCGAAGAGGCCGACGCCCACCTCGGGAATGCCGAGCTTGACACCTTCAGCAGCAACGATCAGATCGCAGGTCAATGCCACTTCAAGCCCGCCGGCAAGGGCGAACCCCTCGACCGCGGCGATCAACGGCTTACGAGCACCGTTCTCCAAGAACTCGTTGAACCCGACCGGTGGGCCGCCGGCAGCGAATGCCTTGAGGTCCATACCGGCACAAAAACCGCGGCCCGCGCCGGTGAGCACACCGGCGGTGAGTTCATCGGTGTCGTCGAGTTGGCGAATCGCCGCGATCAGGCCTTGGGCCAGATCGGTGTTCACTGCGTTCATCTGGTCGGGACGGTTCAACGTGATGAGGAGCACTCGGCCCCGCACCTCGGTCAACACTGCTTGGTCGTCGCTCATGCGGCCATGTTGACACAGCGATCGCTATGCATCCGCGTCGGGTGGCGGCAGCGGCTGCGCGAGCAACTCGACAACCTGCACCGTCGGGAGAGAGCGCAGTGCAGCCGGCGAGTGGCGCAATTTGATCGCCCGACTCCCACCGCCAGTGATGATCTCGCTGCGTTCCATCACCGCTGCATCCACCCACACCTCGATGTCGTCGGGCAGCCCGAAGGGGGTCACCCCGCCCATCACCATGCCGGTGAGTGCAGCTGTTGACTCCGTGGGAGCGAACGACACCTTGCGCGCTCCCAGGCGACGCCGCACCACACCGTTCACATCGAGGCGATGGGTGGCCAGCACCACACAGGCCACATATCGCGGGGGTTCCTCTTTGGTGGCGACCATGATCGTGTTCGCCGAATCGGCGACGTCGATGCCATAGGCCGCGCAGAACGCCGCCGTGTCGGCGAGATCGGGATCGCAGTCAAGAACCTCGATCGCCACACCGGTGCTGGTTGCTGCGGCGATCACTCGCTGCTCGATGGCATCGCGCTGTTCACCCATGGCGTGAGTGTGTCAGCCGGGCACCTCATCGGTCACACCGCACCGTGATCTGTGCCGATACGCGCGAGGGTCAGCGACTACGGTCACCGCCAGCAAGGCACTGCCGGGGCGCTCGACGCCCGGCTCATGATCGGGGGACCATGAACGACACCATTTCGACTCTCGGCGACATTGTGCGCACTCATGCCCACGAGCGTGGTGATCGCCGCGCCCTTGTGGCCGGCGACCGTTCATGGACATATGACGAGTTGTACACCGACTCGTGTCGGGCAGCGAACGCCTTGGCCACAGCCGGTGTGGGTTCTGGCGACAGGGTGGCGTTCCTTGACCGCAACGTGCCGGAGTACTTCGCGTTTCTCTACGGCACAGCCATGTTGAATGCCGCGACCGTGTCGGTGAACTGGCGCCTCGCCGCACCAGAGATGAACTGGATTCTCGATAATGCCGAAGCAAAGGTGCTGCTGATCGGCGCGGAGTTCCTTGGCCATCTCGCCCAGATGAGCCTGACCACGGTAACCACCGTGGTGGTGGTCGGCGACCCGGGCGACAGCGGATACGCGACATGGGAGCAGTTCTGCGCCACCGCGTCAACGAGCGACCCGCAGGTGGAATGCGGCCGTGACGACACCTGCTATCAGCTGTACACGTCGGGCACGACGGGGCTGCCCAAAGGTGTGGAGCTCACAAACCGGAACATGTTCGGCATGTTGCCGGTGACCGCTGATGAATGGCAGATGGATGCCGACACAGTGAATCTGGTGGCGATGCCGCTGTTCCACATTGCGGGGTCGGGCTATGCGGTGGCCGGCATGTACTTCGGGGCGGAGACGATTCTCATGCGTGAAGTGGATCCGGTGGAGATCCTCGCCGCCATCCCCGAACATCGCGTGACCAATGCATTGTTCGTGCCCGCGGTGCTGCAGTTCTTGCAGGCTGTGCCGGGTGCGGACAGCACTGACTTCTCCTCGATGCGCCAGGTGGTCTATGGCGCTTCCCCCATCACCTCAGAGGTGCTGCTCGGCGCGATGAACCTGATGGGATGCGAATTCGTGCAGGTGTACGGCCTGACTGAGACCACCGGCGCGGTCACGATTCTGCAGCACGCCGACCACGACCCCGGCGGCCCACGAGCACACCTGTTGCGGTCGGCGGGTCGCCCATGGGGCGATGTGGAGATCCGCATTGTGGATGCCGAAACCGGTGCCGATCTGCCCGATGGCGAGGTGGGTGAGATCTGGATTCGCAGCCAACAGAACATGAAGGGGTATTGGGCAAACCCGGAGGCCACGGCTGCGGCGTTCCCCGACGGAGTCGACGCGAACGGGCTCGGATGGTTCCGCAGCGGCGATGCCGGCTATCTCTCCGACGGGTACGTCTATATCCACGACCGGGTAAAGGACATGATCGTGTCGGGTGGCGAGAACATCTATCCGGCCGAGGTGGAGAACTGTTTGATGAGCCATCCCGATATCGCTGATGTCGCGGTCATCGGGGTGCCCGACGACCGCTGGGGTGAATCGGTGCTGGCCATCGTGGTGCCCGCAGCGGGCGCCGACCCGAGTGACGACGACATCATTGCGTTCGCGCGTGAACGCATCGCCACCTACAAGTGTCCGCGCGCGGTGGCGCGCATCGTTGCTCTGCCGCGGAACCCGTCGGGAAAGATCTTGAAGACCGAGTTGCGCGAGCCCTACTGGGCTGGGCGCGACCGTCGCGTCAACTGAATTGCTCGGCCATCTCCGCGGCGGTGTCGAGTGACAGGCCAACCCGCTGGAACAACACATCGAGGTCCACACCCTCTGCGCTTTTTTGGCCGGCCTGGTACCGCGCGAACACACCGTGCAGGATGCAGGCCGTCTTGAATGCGTTGAAGCATCGGTAGTAGGCGATCTGTGAGAGGTCGGCTCCGGTGCGCTCGGTGTAACGCGCCATCAATTCATCACGGCTGGGGAACCCGGCCAGCGCCGTCGGTGGATCACTGGCTGCAGGCACCGTGTCGCTCGGCTCCACCCACGCATTCACCGAGTAGGCCAGATCGGCGAGTGGATCACCGAGGGTCGCGATCTCCCAGTCGAGCACGGC
>RFST01000153.1 GCA_009923855.1 Actinomycetota bacterium | reverse complement strand
GATGGTTCATGGCATCTCCCGCGCGTGGAGGCCCCGGCAGCATCCGGCCCGGTCGACACTGAGATGGCAGCGTTGGCAGCGTCGATGCGCCGCAATCGGGTGGAACGCACTGTTGAACCGGTGCAACGCGGCGTGCCCATCGTCGCGCGACGAATGGGCCGCACCGATGCAGCGGGAGGTGTTGGCCCGTCAGGGCTGTCGCGCCGGTTGCGTCCTGCGGAGTCAGCCATTCCGCGTAACGACAGCCACGGAGCGGACCGGGCTGCCAACCCACGCGACGACGATCCTCCCGGGGGCCTCCGTCGTTCTCCGTCGCCGGGTCCCACACCATCGGGTCCGCCTCCGGGGTCCCGGCCGGTGCGTCCTGCCACTCCGTCGTCTGGGGCATCATCGCCCGCTGCGCCGTCGCGACGATCGACCCCGTCCACACCACGGTCCACACCAAGCCCACGGCGATCACCACGGGGTCATCTCGCCGATGTTCCCGGTTCCACAAGCGGGGGCCTCGCCCGTGCAGCGGCCACATCGGCGGCCACCGTCACCGGTCGTTCTGCCGCATCGTCAGACTCATCTCCAGCAGCGCCCGCCTCGGCAGCGGTGCCGGCTCGAGCCGCATCCGTGCCCACCACCCGCGACAGTCGCGGGTCTCAGGGCCCCGTTGCCGTGGCACGGCGTTCACCGTCGGCCACGGTCACCGATGTACGCCCAAGTGATGCCCCGCCGCGTTCGGTCACCTCGTCACCCATGCCGGGTGGCGACAACACTGATACCGCAGCGAGTGGCGCACAACGCGCCTCCGGCGCCGCGTCGCCGGTTCCCACCACATCACGACGTGCACCTCTCGCGCCCACCGTGGCGGCGCGCCACGTTGCCGACTTAGCGGCGCGTCAGCAGCGACAGCCCTCGCGCCCGTTGCCGCGAGCGGTGAGCCATCGACGCAGCGGGTCGACCCGTGGTGAGGTCACGCCGACCGCACGACGCTCGCCCACAACGCCCACCTCACCGGCATTTGCGACCAGCACCGCAGAGCGTCTGCACCGGCGACTCGCCACCGCCCTTCCACTGTCAACGTCGACACTGTCGGAGTCGAGTGAAGCTGGGGCGGCTGCAGGCGGTGGCGGCGTCACCACGCTGCACCGATCCGCATCCACCGACTCCCTCGACGCCGTGGTGGCCGATCGATCCCGGCCGTTGCACGAACGTGTGGCCGCGCTCGCCGGAACGGCGCCCGCCTCGGAGTCCACCATCTCAACGTCGAACATCACGACGCCCCCGGCATCGGTGATCGAGCCCGTGGGTGCACCGCGGACGGTGGTGCATCGCCAGGCAGCCACACAGGCGGTGCAGCGTCTGGCCGGAGCAACGCCGGGCAGCGAGACCGGTGCCACCACGTCGGCGGTTGCGGCCCGCTCGGTTACCGGGGTGAGTGGGGCACCTCAGGCGAGACAAGCTTCGGCAGTTGCGTCGTCGACGACAAATTCACGGGCTGCGACGGCCACCGTTGTGAGCCCAGCACGGGCGGCCCTTCGCCGGTTGGCCCCCGGCCCTACCGTCGACTCTTCCGCCGGCCTTTCCGCGCCAAGGGGCGCGAACTCGTCACATGTTGCTGAGTCGACCGCGGGCACGGTTCGTCGTGTCGCCACCCCATCGGCGTCGAACCCGTCATCCCCGCAGCCAGCGGTGAGTAATCAGTCGGCCTCATCGGCTGGGGGCGCGGCACCGTCGGCCACCGTGCGCCGATGGGTCGCACCTGATTCGGCCGATGCCATGCCTCATGCGGCGGTGAGCAGCGCGTCGTCACCGTCACCGGCCACCAGGCCATCACCGGTGACCTCCCTGGCCCGACAGGTTGCCCACCGACGTGGCCAGAGCCCCACGCGAGCATCGGCCGCAAGCGGGTCGGCCACGGTGGGTCGCTCCGTCACCCGATCGATGTCGCAGTTATCACCGATGGCGTCGGCGGTCACCGGAGGAGTTGCTCCACGGCGGACAGTCAATAGGTCAGTGCGAGCAGCGTCGGTGCAGCGTCGCTTGGCTACCTCGGTGGTTGCGGCACCTGCGGTGCGCGCCAGCACCGCTGCCGTAGCAGCGACACCGGAGGTTCATCGCCAGATACCTGCTGGTGCTCAGAGCACGGCAGGTGTCATACCGAGTGCATCACCGCGGCTCGGCGTGGTGAGCGTGCCGAGTGCCACCACTCGTGGTGCCGGGCGGCCCGGGATGCGTCACTCGTCGACCGTCGATGGTGACTCGCCGACCGCCGTTCGTCGATCGACATCATCCACCGTCGATGGTGACTCGCCGACCGCCGTTCGTCGATCGACATCATCCACCGTCACGGGCTCCGCGCCATCGTTGAGCGCAGTGGCGCCACCTGCGACCGCCGACCAGATTGTCGCCGATCGATCACGACCGCTGCACGAACGGGTTGCGGCTCTCGCAACTGCACCGGCAACCACGTCGGTATCGCCCGCAGTGACTGCCCCAATGGCCACATATGCCGATCCGATGCGACGGCGGATGTCCGCTGCAGCGCCACAGCCCATGGGCGTTGCCACCGGAGTCGTGAACGGCAACCCATCGACACCTCACGACCAATCGTCGATCGGTGTTGCTAGTCCCAGCCTGTCGTTGCCGGTGGCCATGCGCGCGGTTGTCAGTCGTCGGGTGATGGCCACCTCGTTCGATAGCAATGTGGCGTCACCGGACAGCACCGCTGGATCTGCAGACAGCAATGCGTCGTCGGTGGATAGCAGCGGTTCGGTATCGCGGAGCGCCCCCGTATCACCGGTCGCGGTGCCGTCGACTGCAACACGCATCGTGGCGCAACGCCCACGCGGTGACTCCGCACCGATCATCGATGTGCCTGTGAGGCGTCGCGCCGAGGTTGCTGCTGCGCCAACCGGAGTGGCCACGCTGCGACGGTCGGTCACCTCGTCGAACGGCGTGCCGCACAGCGTCGCCGATGACACCTCGTCGGTGCCTGTGGGAGCCACGGCTACCGCAACTGCGCGGAGGTCGACCGCTGCCGACGGCGAGGCACCTATCGGGGGACGTCACAACGAGATATCAACCGCACCCCGCGACGATTCAGCTACCTCTATTGCCTCTGTTCGTCCACCGTCAACTGCGCCAGCAGCTGTGCGGAGATCATCGGCTCCACGGGCGATCTCCCCGTCAATCGCACAACGTGACGTTGTCAATTCGGCGGCCGCAGTGGCATTGGGTCCGGTGCCGGTGGCCCGGCGCAGTGTCGACATGGGGGGCACCATCGTGCGTCGAGCACGTCGCGGCGTCACCATGTCGGCCGATGTCCGGCGGGTGACCATCGATCCCGATGGTGCCGGCGTGGTGCACCGGTCGATCGCGTCATCGCTGCCCGATGCTGCGGTGTCGGCGCCAACGGCATCGTCGACGCTCGGCGATGTGGTGGGTGCGTCATCGGCACCGCGTGTCCCCGCTGTGCGGCGCCAGTCGGCCGATGAATTCGTCACCACCCCAGCCGGCGACACCGTCGCGGCGGCGGTGCTCGACCGTGACCTCCCGTTGGCGCAGCGGGTGGCGGCTCTGAACCGTCAACCGACGCGCGATCTCACCGTATCGGCCCGCAGGGACGATCTCGCGCAGTCCACCGCACCCACTGAACGCGTGCCATCTGCGGTGACGCCGACGACGGCCGCGGTCACATCACCCATGGGTGCAACGGCGGTGCAGCGTGCGGACGTGCGTCGGTCGGCATCGGGTCAGCGAATTCCTCGACTCACTGGTACCCGCGCGCCCCAAGTTGTGCAGCCCCATGCGCTGCCCGCTCCGCGGTCGGCGGTAGTGATGCGCTCGGCGTCCACCGATGCACCCGAACCAGCCGATCGGTCGACAGTTCCTGTTCGCCAGCCGGAGTCGGCCGCACCCGTTGGTGCGTCGGCGGGCAGCGGGTCTGCTCCGCTCGTCTACCGGTCGGCCTCGGCGCCAGCTCAAGCGCCCCGTGCGTCGGCCCCTGCATCGGTATCTTCCGCCGACGATGCACCCACAATCCCTCGAGCTCCCACGAGTGGGAGGGTGGTGCGGTCGCGATCCTCATTGCGTCGCCGTACCGTGACCGCGACCGCGGCCAGTACTCCGGTCCGGCGAACTGCGGCCCCCGTCGACACCGATGCGGTGTCCCCGCCGTCGATCACCGAGCATCTCGATTCGCTCGATCAGTTGATGGAGGCTCTCGAGGACCGCATCATGAGAGCGTTGGAACGACGCGGCGGCGTCCAGCGAGGATGGTTCTGACATGGCGAAGAAGGGCACGAAGGCATATATCGAAGTCGAGACCGGCGACAAGATCGAGTGCATGTTTAACCCGCCGGAGTTGAGCTTCACCGTGTCGTCATCGTGGAAGGGTGCCGACAAGCCTGGTCAGGCCGTTCCATCTCTCGAGTTCACCTCTGGTGACTCGGGCAGCATGTCGCTCGAGTTGTTCTTCGACTCGACGACCAGTGGCAAGAGCGTCACCGTGCACACGAACAAGATCATCGAACTCACCAAGGTGTCGACGAAGCTCTCCGGCTACGACAAGTCGAAGAACAACGGACGTCCGCCGTGGGTGAT
>RFST01000152.1 GCA_009923855.1 Actinomycetota bacterium | reverse complement strand
CGTGTACGGCGTAACTGACGTTCTGGTCGACGTCTCCGGATCGTTCACCGACGGGGTTGCGCCGGTGGCGCCGACCAGGGTGGTCGATACTCGGGTCACACCCGGTGCGGCGGTGCGCGGCAACGGGGTGATCGAGGTGAATGTTCTCGGTCCTCTCGGGCGCGCGCCGGGCACTGTGGCGGCTGCCATGGTGAATCTGACTGTGGCCGAGACCGTGGGTGGCACCTTCGGTGGGTACGCCTCGGTGTTCCCATGCGGAGCCACACCCACGACCTCTACCGTGAACTTCACCACTGGGCGCACAGTGGCCGGAGCGGCACTTGTGCCCATTACCTCGCGAGGCACGGTGTGTGTGCATGTGGTCGGCCGAGCCGAGGTGCTGCTCGATGTGAGCGCGGTGGTGCCGGGCACACCGGTGGCGGTGGCATCGCCGGTGCTTCCCGAACCGGTATCGGCCGGCATCGCTGCCCATTCGGCTATCGATTCTTCCTGGGAACGCCTGATCGTCATCGATCCGTCGACGAGCACCGGCTATCTCAGCGATGGCGATCGCGTGCTGCACACCTTCATCGTGTCGACCGGGTACGGAGGCCTGTCGGGGGTGCCCGGGTCGGGTGGCACGCCGGCGGGGGCGCACCGCATCGAAATGCTGGCACGGGCGCGACCACAGGAAATCCTCGAGTGGCGTCGTCCCACGGGACGCTTTGCTGATGTGTTCGGTGAGCCGGCGGTCACGACCGGACTGATTGCGCTCGATGGACTCGAGGAACGCAACCGCTATTCGTGGGAACGCAACGTGTACATCCATGGCACCAACCGGCTGTCGATCCTGGGCCGGCCGGGTGTGTCGGGAGGTTGCATCCGCGTGCATCCGAATGACATCTATTTCCTGCTCGACGCGATCGAGGAGTACCCGACGGGGGTGTACGTGCTCGATCGGCCGTGGGTGCGGTCGCGCTGAACTGGGCCCGCGCGACTCCGACACCGGTCGTAACGAGCGTGATGGTCAGACTGGCCATGTGAGCACCCCCACCGTGAGCCCGACGCGTCGGGTGGATTTGCCGCTCGCGGTGATGGCTGTGGTGGTGGTGCTGTTCGGGCTTGGCCCGGTGCTCACGAAACTTGTGACGGCACCGCCACTGGTGGGCGCACTGATGCGGTTTGCGGTGTCGGTCCCGATTCTGCTGCTGTTGTTCACCGCACGCGGTGGCCGCATCAATCGGCGGCTTCTGCGCGCCACCGCTCTGCCGGGCATCGCCTTTGGAACGAACCTGATCTTCGTGTTCGCGGCCGTGCAGGAGACCACGGTGTCGGTGCTGTCGACGGTGGTGGCGAATCAACCGGCGGTGCTATTGGTGCTGGCCGGCCCGTTGTTCGGCGAGCGCCCCACCACCCGTCATGTGCTGTGGACGCTGGGCGGGGTAGTCGGCGCCGCGGTGGTGATTCTGGGTGCAGGCGATGATGTGCGCGCCTCGGCTCTCGGCATCGTGCTGGCGTTGTTGGCCCTAGCCACCTTCACCGCGTACTGGGTGCTCACCCGGTCTGCGCGGCGCGACACCGATGTGGACCCGATCGGGTGGATGACCGGTGTGAACATCTGGGCTGTGGTGTCGGCAGTGCCACCGGTGATGTTGTTCACGAACGGTGACGACTGGTCGCGTTTCGGAGGCCCCGACTGGTTGTGGATCGTGATGATCGCGCTGTTCACGGGAGCGCTCGGGCACGTGATGATGAGTTGGGTGCATGCCTACGTGGAGGCGGCTCGGTCGTCGTTGTACATGCTGGGCATGCACGTGGTGGCGGTGGGCCTGTCGTGGCCGATCCATGGCGAGCCGGTCACGGTGGTGCAGGCCATCGGCGGCGCGGTGGTGTTGTTGTGTGTGGCAATGGTGATTCGTATTCCGCCGCGCACCGAGTAACCGAAATGGCGCCCATGACGCGACGAGGCCCGGACGCATGTGCGTCCGGGCCTCGCGGCGTGCGATGACGTCGACGACGTGCGCCGTCGATGTCAGATGCTGATGTCAGTCGTCGTCGGGCTGGTAGAGCGCGCCCAGGAAGTAGCCGTAGATGAGGTGCCACACCAAGATGCCGGCGGGCAGTTTCCATCCGTCGGGTCCGTCGAAGAGGAAGAACCCGTAGCCGTTGCCCTGCACGTAGGCGTAGGGCACGAGGATGCCGGCGGAGATGATCGTCATGATCACGCCGTACAGCAGGCCCTTTTGGATGTTGCCTCCGTTGGTCTTGGAGTTGCCGGGGAGCGAGTGCCGTGCGATCAGGCCGAACAGGATCGCGAACACGATGCCGTTCACGAAGTGCAGGGCCTGGCCGACGAAGAACACGCCAACCGGGTTGTTGAGGAACATCTCGTACTGGCCGAATACGCCGGCCTGGCCGACGATGCTGCCATCGTCACCGAAGTAGGCACCTTCGGAGAGACCGAGTCCGAGAAGGCCGTTGTACAGCGGCCATGGCAGGGTCGGAAGGCCGACCGCCGGGAACACGTACCCAAAGTAGGTGCCGAGTTGGGTGGCGATCACGCCGACGAGGGCGATGGAGCCGACTGGGTGCTCATTGCACCAGGCGCGCCATCGGTTACTTGTCTGTCCTGGAGTTGATGACATATAGGTAGGGACCTCCTTGACCGGACCCGTGTGTCCGGCCAGCGGACACAGTACCGACGTGCGGTCACCCGAGGGTGGATTTCGGTGTCCGGCGTCACATCACGCTGGTGGCGCGTAGTCGATGTTGCGGTCGACGCTGAGATAGATGTCGTTTGCGATCGGGTCGACCTGTTCTTCGGCAATGTGGCCGAGCACGCCAGCGCACCGGGCGAGCAGCGCGAACCCACGCACGATCGCCGGCGAGAAACCCAAGTCGGCCAGTACCGCACCGCAGACCCCGGCGCCGTTGAGCGGCAGGGTGCGTCCGAGCGATTCCGGATGCACACGGCCGATGGCCGCGAACAGCGACAGGTGGGGTCCGAAGCTGTTGTGGTCGCGGGCGAGTTGCATGAATTTGGGTGTGCGCGGGTCGGTCACCTTGTGCACGGGGTGCCCGAGTCCGGGCACGAATCGGCCCGCCGTGCGTGTATTCGCCACGACCGTGCGAGCCACATCGTCCCAGCCAGCCTCGTCGGTTGGCAGGGTGTCGATTCCGGCGATGGTGGTGGCGAGGAAACCAGCGGAGTCCTCAGTGACCCCGAGGAAGCGTGAGCCGCCGCCGAGAATGCCCGCGGCCACGGCCCCCTGGATCGAATCGGGTGCGCTCAGGTAGGTGAGACGTGCCGCAATGGCGGTCGGAGTGAAGCCGTGGTCGGCCAGGGCCACCAGCACTGCTTCGAACATCACGCGTTCGTCGTTGGTCGGGGGGCGCTTGGCCACCAGCCAGAAGGCCAGTTCACCGAAGGTGACTTCACCCAGCATCTCGTCGGGCAGGCTGCGCCCGAGCAGGGTGATGGAGTCGGCATCAGAGGTGCCGAGGCCAGTGCGGAATGTGGGGGTGGTGTTCATCGGGTCTCCTCGGGGGTAGGTCAGTTGGCGAGCCAGGCACGGATCTCGTCGGAATGTTCGCCAAGTCGTGGAGGCGGCAGGTCGTAGCGGATTTCCGAACCGGAGAACCCGATCGGGTTGCGCACGAGATCCACGCCACGATCGGCGTCACCCACCCGCACCCGCGGCGCCAGGTCCAGACGTTCGGCGAGGTCGACACCCTCGGCGATCGAGTTGATGGGGCCGCATGGCACACCGGCGGCGTTCAATTCGTTGAACAGGTCGTCGGCGCTCCAGCGTGACAGCGCATCGACGAGGATCGGGTGGAGTTCATCGCGGTTGGCGGTGCGGTCGGCATTCAGCGCGAACCGTGGGTCGTCGGCGATTCCGTCGAGGCCGAGCACCCCGCAGAGGGCGCGGAACTGACGATCGTTTGCCGCGGTGATGATCACATCGCGGTCGGCGGTGGGCATTGTCTGGTACGGGTACACGCTCGGATGGGCGTTCCCCATGCGCTGTGGCACCACACCACCGGCGGTGAAAGCCGCGGTCTGGTTCACTAGGCCCGACATGGCCGAGGCGAGCAGGTTCACCTCGATGTGTTGGCCCTCGCCGGTGCGGTGGCGTTGTTCGAGGGCGGCGAGAATGCCGATGAGGCCGTGCAGACCGGTCATCACATCGAACACCGAGATGCCGGCGCGCAGAGCGGGGCCATCTGGTTCGCCGGTCAGGCTCATCAGGCCTGACACGGCTTGGGCCACAAGGTCGTACCCCGGCAGTGACGCACCGGCGCCGGTGCCGAACCCGCTGATCGACAGGTAGATCAGGCCGGGGTTGTCGTCGCGGACCGCGTCGTAGCCGAGGCCGAATTTGTCGATGCCGCCCGGCTTGAAGTTCTCGAGGGCGATGTCGGCACGGCGCAGCAGTGCGCGGGCCACCTCGAGGTCGTCTGGGTCCTTGAAGTCGAGCACGATCGAACGCTTGTTGCGGTTGATCGACAGGTAGTAGGTGGAGGTGCCGTCATCGGTGGCGGGCGGCGTCCACGTGCGGGTGTCGTCGCCGGCGGGGCTCTCCACCTTGATCACATCGGCACCGAGGTCGGCCAGCAGCATCGAGCAGTACGGGCCGGCGAGTACGCGCGACAGGTCGGCCACGATA
>RFST01000151.1 GCA_009923855.1 Actinomycetota bacterium | reverse complement strand
TGTCGCCGGGGGCGGTCGCCGATGGGTTATCGCCATCAATTCCCGGTGGCAGATCGTCAGGATCAAGTCCGGGTGGAAGGTCATCGATATCAAGTCCAGGCGGCAGTGGCACCTGGGTTGTCGTCGAAACTGGTCGGGTCGTCGTCGTGGATCCGGGCGTGGTTCCTGTCAGGGTCGTAGACGTCGACGTGGAATCGACTTCGTTACCGTCAGCTGGGCCGATAACCGCTCCACCTGCGCCGTCGTCGCCTGCATCACCCGGGCCGTCACCAGTCCCTGATACGTCGTCGTCCACGGCGTTGGCATCAGAACCGTCATCGGACTGGTCATCAGCTGGAGTGTCGGTGCCCTGGTCGTCATCATCGGCTGGGACGATGATCGTCGACGACACCGGTCGCGGCACCTCGATGTTCACCACTTCCAGCACGTCGGCCACCACGCGCTGCACCGGATCGGGCAGGTTGCCGGTGCTTGCGAGGCCAACGCTGGCGCCTGCCGCGGCTGCTCCGGCCCAGCCGAACACACCGATCGTACCGATCACAGCCCCGATGCGGCGTCGCAGCCGGCCGCTGCGGGCGTCGGCCGCCATCGACGACGCCACTGCCAGCGAGACCAGATTCTCGATCATCACCGCATCTGCACTGAACTGCACCTCGTCGGCTCGTTGTGCAGCAAGTCGGCGCTGGAGCCGGCGGTTCTCGGGCCAGACACGGCTCGCGCCGAAGATCGGCAAGGCGACTGCCAGCAGTGCTCCCAACATTGACGTCGTCACGATGGGTCACCTCCGTCGAGCAGGTCGCTCACCAGCAGTTCTTTCAACTTGGAGAACGCACGGCTGATCGCCACCCGAGTGGCCACCTCTGATTTGTCCAGAGCTCGTGCGGTCTCCTTGGTGGACAGGCCCACCACGTAGCGCAGGTCGAGCATCCGGCGCTGCTCTTTCGGCAGTCGACCGAGTGCGGCGAGAAGGTCAGGGTCGTTGAACGTCTCTTCGTTCGGCTCATCTGCCTCCAACAATGCGAGCGTGTTCTCGATCGACACCTCGCTGCGGCGGGTGGTGCGGCGCAATTGGTCGACGATGCGCGCATGCGCAATCGAGAACACATACGACCGCAGTTGGCTTTCTGAACCTTCGAATGTGCCGATGTTGCGGGCGAGAGCCTCAAAGGTGGCACCCATGACCTCGTCGCCGTCGCGGACACCCATCCGGTTGGCGTAACCGACGATCTTCGGACCTAACTCGGCAACGAGCCACGACCAGGCAGTGGGGTCACCGTCTTTAAGTCCTCGCACCCCTATGCGCTCGCGGCGCCACCGACGCCTGTCGGTCATGGGCAGGTTCATTAGCCGTTCACCGCCGCCCACACCGCGATGACCGTGCCGGCCACCATGAACGGTCCGTACGCGATCAGCGTGGTGCGTCGTGCCAGCCCGATCGCCATCACTGCGAGTGCGAACAGAGCTGCCAATGTCGCTGTGGCCACCCATGCCGTCAGCACTGCCCATGGGTTGGCCATGCCGATGATCGTCCCCAAAAGCGGCGACAGGTACACGTCTCCGCGTCCCAGTTGGCCGCGCGACAGCGTCCTCAAGGCCACACTCACCATGGTCATCGCTGCGGCTCCGGCCAGCGCGGGCCACCATCGCGAGGTGCCGGACCCAATCGGTAACGACAGCATCACGATCGCTGCGGTCACCAAACTCGGACGCAGCGGTAATCGGCGCACCCAAATGTCGATCGTCACCTGCACACCCAACACACCAGCCGCAGCGCCCAGTGATGCATGCACGGGCCAGGCCATGTTCTGAATCGGTGACTGGCGGGTGAGCAGCACCGCGGCAACGGTCAGCACTGCGCTCACAGACAGCGCGCAGAGCACGGCGAGGCTGCGTCGGCCGGTGGTGGCGACCAACGTCGGCCCCACCGCCATAACGGCAACGACGGCTGTGCAGATAACGACGACGATGCGTCAGTATCCCAGCATCTAGTCGCCGGGCGTCGGCGGATTCACGTCGTCGACGCTCAGAGGCCCACTCTGACAGTGCGGGGCGACTCGATGTGGGGCTGTGACGGTTGGCCATCACAGCACATCCATCAATCTCACGATGGCTGGGCCCACCACCACAATCAGCAGCACCGGCAAGATGCAGAACACCGTCGGGAAGATCATCTTCATCGACAATTTCGCGGCATCGTTCTCTGCGGCCTGGCGTCGGTGCCGACGGATGGTGGCGGCTTGTTGTCGCAGCACACCGGCAAGGGGAGTGCCGAGGGTCTGGTTCTGTTCAACAGCAGCAGCGAAGAGCCGCACGGTGGGGGTGGTATTGCGAGCGGTGAATATTGCGAGTGCCTCGCGGCGGGTGGCGCCGAGTTGCACCGACCGCGCCATGTGGTCGAATTCGGCACCGAGAGCAGAGTCGCGACGCTCGGCGTAGCGCACCATCACAGCTTCAAGCGTCAGGCCGGCTTCAACGCCCATCACCAATTCGCCGAGGGCGTCACCCAGTTCACGGTCGAGGCGTCGGGTGCGTTCGGTCTCGCGTCGACGTGCCGCGATCAACGGAACCTGCCATGCCCCTCCAGTGGCGATGAGAGCCGCCCCGATAGTGGTTGGCGTGGGGTCGGTTGCTGCGAGCAACACCACGAATGCACTGACGATGCTGATCGCCGCCCATTGGGTGCGCGCGACGCCGCGGAGATGTTCGGGAGTGGCGTTGACCGGGCCGAGGGCGTCAACGCGCGAGCGGTCGAGTCGTCCGGGGGCGGTGCGCGCCGTGGCGCGGTCGATCATCACGTCGGTGGCGGTGTTGTCGTTCGTCAGTAGTTCGTCCGTGAACGGCGCGATGCCGTGTGTGGGCACGACAGGTGTGGTCGCGTCAGTGGATGCACGAGCCACACGCCGTGAGGCGCGTCCGGTGATCATGGTGGCGGTCATTCCTACACCGGTCGCGATCAGCATGATGCCGATGAGGGCGCCGTTCATGACGCCTCCCCGGGACGGCTGAGGGCTCGCAGCCACCACCATCCGATCACGCCAAGAACACCGCCGACCATAGACATTGCACGGCCCGCGGGGGTGGCGATCAGGGGCGTGGCATAGCCGGGGCTCAGCAGCGACAACAGCACGATGGCGGCGATGGGAAGACCGAGCAGGACCTGGGCGCTGAGACGTGCATCTGCGGTGAGGGTGTCCACTTCGCGACGGAGGTTGTCCTCGGCATCGATCGACTCGGCCACGGTCGCGAGAATTTCGGTCAGCGATCCGCCGTGGTGCGCGTGCAGCCCAATTGCGGAGGCGATCACGTCGAGGTGTCGACTGCCTTCGGTGGCGGCCACACGATCGAGAACCTCGTGGATGGGGACACCGAGGCGGGCCTCGGCAAGAACCTCATCGATGATGGCATCAAGAGGCGCGTCGGCTCGTTCGACCACGGCTTGCAGTGCACCGGTGAGGTCGCGGCCCACACGCAACTGGTCGATGAGGAGCTGAAGGACACCGCCGAGGGCTGCGTCGAGTGCGGCGCGGCGCAGCCGTCGACGGCGCGACACCACCGCGCGTCGTGCGATCGGTGGAACGGCGCCGGCCACAAGGCCGACTGGGCCGATCAGCAGGGCGGTGGCGATGGCCACGGCGACGATGGTGACGGCCATCGACCGGCTGACGCGGGGCAGCTGTCGGGGGGCGGCCTCGTGTTCAAGGCCGATCTGGGTGCGTGCGGCGCGCGCGATGCGTCGCCGCGACGTGGTGTCGGTGGCCCATATCGCCAAGGTGGCAACCCCAGCGGCAACAGCGACTGACGCGATCATCGACGTGTCGATGGCGTTCATCGGTGCACACCACCAATGTGCGCGACATCATCGTGTGTGGCGTCGGTGGGGGCCACGCCGGTGACAGCAGAAGTGGTGGCGGTGTTCTGCACAGCGCCGAGGGCACGCGAGGTCACCCCGGTGGGCACCAGTTCATCGCCGGTATCGGTGGTGCGGCGGGTGAACAGGTCGGCGGTCGAGACCACGTCGCCTTCAAGGCCCACAACTTCGGTGATCGATGACACCACACGGCGACCGTCGCTCATCCGCGTGAGTTGCACAACCAGGTCGACTGCCGAGGCGATCTGTTCGCGAATCGCGCGCAGCGGCAGGTCGATACCGCCGAACAACACCATGGTCTCCAACCGGCGCACTGCATCGCGAGGGGAGTTGGCGTGCACGGTTGACAACGATCCGTCGTGGCCGGTGTTCATGGCCTGCAACATGTCGAGCGCCTCCGCGCCACGCACTTCGCCCACCACGATGCGGTCCGGCCGCATGCGCAGGCTGTTGCGGACCAGGTCGCGAATGGTGACCTCGCCGGCGCCTTCGGTGTTGGCCGGCCGTGCCTCAAGCCGGATCAGGTTGGGTAGGTCCAGCGTGAGTTCAACGGCATCTTCCACCGTGACCACTCGTTCTGTGCGGCCGATATGCGACGACAGCACGTTAAGCATTGTGGTCTTACCGGTGCCGGTACCACCGCTCACGATGACGTTCATCCGCTGTTCCACAGCGGCGCGCAACAGTGCGGCAGCGTCGTTGCCCATGGCGCCGCGGGCGACGAGTTCGGCGCTGGTGAGATGGCGGGCGGTGAATTTGCGGATGGTGATCGATGGTCCGTCCACGGC
>RFST01000016.1 GCA_009923855.1 Actinomycetota bacterium | reverse complement strand
GCTCCGGCTCCTGCTCCGGCTCCGGCTCCTGCTCCGGCTCCGGCTCCTGCTCCTGCTCCTGCTCCTGCTCCTGCTCCGGCACCGGCTCCTGCGCCCGCTCCGGCCCCGGCGGAGGTCGCAGCATCGAGCGATGATGCTCGTCTCCTTTCCCCAGTGGTGCGTCGGCTCATTAATGACCATGGGCTGAATCCGGACGAGATTTCAGGGACAGGTCCTGGTGGTCGAATCACCCGTGACGATGTTCTCGATCGAATCGACCAGATTGCAACAGGCAGTGCACCCGCGTCTGCCCCTGCCGCTGCCCCTCCTCCTGCTCCTGCTCCAGCTCCAGCTGCCGCGCCAGCTGCACCGACCAGCCCGACTCCGGCCTCACCGGTGGCGGCTGCGACCGACCGCGACACCGTGATCCCACTTTCGAAGATCCGGCGCCTGACAGGAGATCACATGGTGGCCAGTAAGGCCACATCACCGCATGCATTCAGCGTGGTGGAGGTCGACTTTGCGAACGTCGACACCGTCCGCCGTGCTGTGCGTGAGGAGTTCCGTGCGGCCGAGGGCTTCTCGCTGACATACCTTCCCTTCGTCTCGCGCGCGATCGTTGATGCGCTGGCTGAGTTCCCGCACATGAACGCCAGCGTTGTCGGCAACGACCTCGTGGTCCACGGGTATGTCGACTTGGGTATCGCGGTCGACCTCGATCACGACGGATTGTTGGCGCCAGTGGTGCGCGATGCTGAAGACAAGCGGTTGCGCGCTCTTGCGCGAGAGATCCGTGACCTCGCCGATCGTGCACTCGCGCGACGGCTCGCTCCGGACGAGATCCAGGGGGGCACGTTCACGATCTCGAATAATGGCTCCGCGGGCTCGGTGCTGACGATGCCGATCATCAACCAACCGCAGGTTGCCATCGTGTCCACTGATGCCATCGTGCGTCGCCCTGTTGTGGCCCCTTTGCCTGACGGGACAGAGGCCATCGTGGTGCACCCGGTCGGCAATTTGGCGATGAGCTGGGACCACCGAGCGTTCGACGGTGCATATGCCGCGGGGTTCCTGTCGCGGGTCAAAGAGATCCTCGAGACACGTGACTGGGCTGTCGAACTCTGATCGAGTCGACGTCGTGCGTGGGCCACTCCACGTGCGGTGGATGGGTCGTGTCCCATATCGCGAGGGCGCAGCCCTGCAACACGCCATGTTCACCCACGGGCAGCACGATCACCTGCTGCTCCTCGAGCATGACCATGTCTTCACCCACGGGCCTCATGCCAACCTCGATGAACATGTGCTGATCGACCCAGAGAGCTCGGGCATAGAGCTGATCGAGGTGGATCGAGGGGGAGACGTCACCTATCACGGGCCCGGTCAGTTGACCGGGTACCCGATCCTCAGCCGCCCGGGAAAGGGTTCACTCGCGCATGTGCGCATGGTTGAGGAGCTGCTGATCCGGGTGCTTCGGCGCGGCGGCCTCGACGATGTCGGGCGGCTCGAGGGTTACCCGGGCGTGTGGGTTGCGCCGGGTGGCCGTGATGCACGAAAAATTGCCGCCATTGGCGTGCGTTTGGCTCGCGGCCGCACGAAGCATGGGTTCAACCTGAACAACACAAACGATTTGTCATACATGCGCGACCACATCGTCGCGTGCGGTATTCGTGACTACGGAGTGACGTCGCTTGCCGAGGAAGGAATCGAGATCGACATGGCGGACCTCGTCGACCTAGTGGTCGATGAAGCCGCGGTGTTGATGGGCAATGACGGGCTCGTGCGCCATGACATCATCGACGCACGTACGCCGGTCGATCTCGCACCGTTTTCGCAGGGCCAGGGCGCTGGGCAACCCATTCGGCTGCGATCCCGAGCAGCACAGGCTGGTCTCGGCGATGGCGTCGAACTCTCGGAGCGGAAACCAGATTGGTTGCGGGCCCACGTTCGCCACGACGAGTCGGTACTCGGGATGCGGCGGATGCTGCGCGAGTTGGACCTCGTCACGGTCTGTGAGGACGCCGGATGCCCGAATCTGTCCGAGTGCTGGTCCGATGGCACGGCCACATTCATGGTGCTCGGCGAGCGGTGCACCCGGCGTTGTGGTTTCTGCCTCGTCGATACTCGACGCCCGGACCAGCCCGACGACGATGAACCGTCCCGTGTTGCTGAGGCGGTTGATCGGCTTGGTCTCGCCCACGCGGTTCTGACGATGGTCGCACGTGATGACCTCATCGATGGGGGAATGGCTCATGTCGGTCGCTGCGTCACCGCTATCCGATCTCGACGGCCGGACTGTCGGGTGGAAACGCTCATTTCCGACGCAAAGGGGAACCTGGCGGCGATCGATCTTTTGTTGGCGGCGGCACCTGATGTGGTCAATCACAACGTGGAGACGGTGCCACGACTCCAGCGCGTGGTGCGGCCGAGTGCGGGCTATGCGCGATCACTGGCCATTTTGGCGCACGCATCTGCGGCGGGATTCGTGACGAAGTCGTCGGTCATGGTCGGTATCGGTGAACGAGATGACGAAATTGAGGCAACTCTTGTTGATCTCGCCTCGATTGGTGTGGACATCGTGACGATCGGACAGTATCTGCGCCCTACCGACCACCACCTGCCCGTCGACCGGTGGGTGGAACCCGAGAAGTTTGACGCCTGGTCCGCGTATGGGCGCTCTGTTGGGATCCGGCACGTCGAAGCGTCGCCGCTGACCCGTTCGAGCTATCACGCTCGCCAGTCCGCTGATGCGGCAACACCGGTGGCCATCACGCTGGGTGAAAGCTCATGATGGACGCCGCACATCGTCTGCAACGTGCGCAGCAGTGCCTGATGGAGAACGAGGTCGACGCTCTGGTCGTGTCGGTCGGTCGAGATCTTCCCTACCTCACTGGCTATGAGGCGATGCCGCTCGAGCGGCTGACAGCCCTGGTTGTACGAGCGGACAGAACCCCACAACTCTTTGTTCCCGGTCTTGAAGTACCGCGGGTGGAGCAGCATCCTGAGGCCTTTGAGACCATCGGTTGGTCCGAAGATATTGATCCGGTCGGCCTCGTCGCGGAGGCATTGGCCGGCGCGCACCGGGTTGCCATCGGTGATCAGATGTGGTCGCGTTTCCTCGTTGAACTCCTTCACCAACGTCCGGATCTGAGCCTGGTGCGCTCCACCGAGGTGATCGGCGCAATGCGCATGATCAAGGACGATGATGAGGTCGCGGCACTCGCCGCAGCATCAGCGGCAGTCGACCGCATCGCCGCCGATCTGCGCTCTGGGGTCATTCCCCTTGTCGGTCGAACCGAGCATCAGGTGTCGATGGACCTGTCCGAGCGAATCCTTGCCGAGGGTCACGAACGGGTGAATTTTGCCATCGTGGCCACCGCGGACAATGCCGCCAGCCCACATCACCATCCGGGCAGTCGGATTATCGGCGAGAACGAACTGGTTCTGTGCGATTTCGGCGGAACGATGGATGGATACTGCTCGGATATCACACGCTGTGTGGTCACGGGCACCGCCTCCGCGGAGATCCGCGAGGCGTGGGAGGTGCTGCGGACTGCACAGCAGGCCGGGGTGGACGCAGCCATCGTTGGTGCACCCTGTGAAGAGGTCGATCGAGCACCACGGCGGGTGATCGACGAAGCCGGCTGGGGTCGGTATTTCGTGCATCGCACCGGACACGGAATCGGCATGGAAGAGCACGAGGACCCGTACATGGTGGAGGGCAACCAGCGTCCGTTGGAGCACGGACATGCGTTCAGCGTTGAGCCGGGTATCTACGTTCCCGGTCAGTGGGGCATGCGCCTCGAGGACATTGTCGTTGCCACTGTTGACGGACCGCGGCGACTGAACAATGTCGGTCGTGATCTCCCTGAACTCCAGTAGAAAAACCCAGCCGTGCGGTGCTGGCAGGGCGCTGTCTACAACTCTGCGCGAGAGAACAATGTTGCATCCACGGTGTCGGAATATGCGGTGAGATCAATGGTGAGATCGGCACCGTCATACCCGGCCAGAACGCCGGAGTCGAGTGCACAGTACGACTTCACACCGCCGACCACTGGAACAGCGGCGCATACGGCGGTGAGGCCGTCGACCGGGTAGTCGCTTGCGGCGGCGGGTGCGATGTTGCGTCCGGCATCGGTCCGTAGCCGATTTTCCATCGCTCGTCCCCAGAACTCGTTCGTAACCTGCACATCACTGACCATTGCGTCGCGTAGCCCCTCAGTGCAGACGCCGGTGTCGAGCTCGCAGGTCAACGAGCTTGATGAGGTGACGAGGAATCGAATGTCGCCGATGGTGATCGACCTTCGTTGGCCATCCTGAGCAACGGTCGCGGTCGTCGTGCGATCACCGAACTTGGTGACGATGGTGTAGCGAGCAGTGAAATTGGCGTCACCAGCGGTGGCCAGACGCGACAGGACGGCGTCGATGGCTGGGTCGGTGACGGGCTCCTCGGTTGCGAAATATGGCCGGGTTCCTCCAGCACAGCCCGCGCTGAAGGCCACAGCAGCCACGCAGAGGGCTCCGCGGGCGACACACTTCCTCATGGATCGTCGCATGCCGTCTTGATGCTACGGCACTACCCTCGCATCGGTGCCCAACCCAACGATTGAGTTTCACGCGGCGACGTTCGCCCTGCAGTGGTGTGCAGGTGGAATGGTCTTCTGCTGGTTCACAACGCGGCGGCGTATGGTGGGGCCGGGTTATGGCATGTTGCTACGTGGCACCTATGCCGTGATTGGCGCCCTCGGGGTTGTTGCTGGGCTCCGCTACGGATCGGTTCGGGTGCGCGACGTGTCGGCGGCGATCGCGGTGGTGGCATGTACCGGCGTTCTGATCATGTCGATTGCTCAACGGCGTGCCGGTGTATCCGGTGCCACAGCAGAACACGATCGTCGCAGCGAACGAATTGCCGAAATGACCGGCATTCGTACCGACGTGCCTCGTACGCGCACGAGTGGCCGTGAATTTTGGCCGCACCTAGACCTCGTTCCGGTAGTTATTGCGGTTGTTGGCCTCGTGGCGGCTGCGGCAGCGGCGGTGGACAGTTCATTCGGTGACGATCCCGCTGTGCATCTGCTCTCATTGGGCCGGATTCTCATCGGCGCGGCTTTTCTCGGAGCGATCACTGACGCCATGCTCCTCGGCCATTGGTATCTCGTGCAGCCGGGTCTGCCGCGCCGCCTGTTGAACGAGATCGTCGCGGCTCTGGGCGCGGTGTGGCCGCTCGAGGTCGTGGTCATGCTGGTGCCCACCGGAATGGTGAGCGTGCTCACCGGCACCGTGGATGATGGTTGGGGCGGAACGCTCGGATGGTTCTGGTGCGCCTGCGCGATCACGACCGGGGTGCTGGTGTGGGTGACCCGTGCTGCTCTTCGCGAGCGTCAGTACTCCGCGGTCATGGCGGCTACCGGTTTGTTGTACCTCGCGCTCATCACCGCTTTCGGTACCGATGTGGTCGCGCGAGCGGTTCTTGAAGGGGCGTGATGAACTGCACGTCGTCGTGGGGTCAGTTGACGAGTCGTTCGTGACCCGCCCAATACGGCTCGCGAAGTTTGAACTTCTGCAGCTTCCCGGTCGCGGTGCGGGCCAATTCGTCGCGGAAGTCGACCTTTTTCGGGCACTTGTAGCCCGCGAGTTTGGTCTTTGTCCACGCGATGACGTCGGCTTCGGTGAGGGTTGAGCCCTCGGTGGTCACGACCAGGGCCGTCACCAACTCTCCCCATTTCTCGTCGGGGATCCCGATCACCGCCACCTCGGCGACCTCGGGGTGCTGGAAGATGGCGTCCTCGACCTCGATGGATGAGACGTTCTCTCCGCCGGAGATGATCACGTCCTTCTTGCGATCGGAAATCGTCACATAATTGGCGTCATCAATTAGGCCGCCATCACCGGTGTGGAAGAAGCCGTCACGCATCACGTCGGCGGTGGCGTCGGGCTGCTCCCAGTACCCCTCCATGATCATGTTGCCCCGCGCGCATACCTCGCCGCTGGGATCGATTTTCATGGTGCAGCCCACGACCGGTGCGCCGGCGCGGTTGAGCATTGCAGCCCGGTCACCAGAGCTGAGGTCATCCCACTCGGCGCGCCCGCGGTTGAGGGTGAGCAGGGGAGCGGTCTCGGTGAGTCCGTAGATCTGTACGAATTCCCACCCCAACTCGGTTTCGCACCGTTCGATGGTGCGGGTAGGCGGCGGTGCACCAGCGACGACGATACGGAGTTTGCCGCTGCCAGGTACCGGGCCCTTCCATTCCTGGGCTGCATCAAGGATCATGTTCAGAACAGCTGGTGCGCCACACATGAGCGTTACGCCTTCGCGTTCGATGCGTTGGAGAATCTCCGCGCCATCGATCTTGCGCTGGATGATGTGGCGGGCCCCCATTCCGGTGACGGCATACAACATGCCCCACCCGTTGCAGTGGAACTGCGGAAGTGTGTGCAGGTACACATCGCGGTCGCTGACACCCATGTGCCACCCGAATACGACGGCATTTGTCCAGAGGTTGCGATGGGTGAGTTGTACTCCCTTGGGGCGTGCGGTCGTGCCGCTCGTGTAGTTGATCGTTGCAGTGGCGTTCTCGTCGTAGGTCCATTCCGCGGGCGTGTTGTCGAAGTCCATGAGCGCCGCATCGCTGTCGGTGCCGATGGTCCATTTCATCTCGCAGTCGACGCTGGCCAAGGCGTCCTCAAGTTCAGGATCGACGAGTAGCACGCGCGCTCCCGAATGCTTGACGATGTAGTCGACCTCCTCGGCAACAAGGCGGAAATTCACTGGCACCAGAATGCGCCCCGAACCCGACACGCCGAACAAGGCGGTAAGGAGACGAGCCGAATTGTGAGAGACCATGGCGACTCGCTCGCCGACTGCAATTCCGAGCCGGTCGAGTCCGGCAGCGATGGCGCGAGCACGCCGCGCCATCTCACGGTAATCGATCGAGTCCCACGAGGGTGCGGGTTGATCGGGTTCATCGACGATGGCGACCCGGTCGGGGTAGACCAGCTCGGCGCGGCGTAAGAAGTCATTCACGGTCATGGGGACGAACATGCCCCACACCGTAGTCGGCGGTGCTGTGACCGAAGTCATGGAATCATGGCGTGACGGCGATGGCGCGTAGTGTGCAGACATGGCGCGTCGAGACGGAATGACCATCCCACTGCCCGGCCACCTGCACGCCCAGCGTGATCGCATCGTGGAGTTGGCTGACCTTGGCTACACCGATGTGTGGAGCGCGGAATCCGACGGTGCCGATGGCTTCACCCCGTTGGCGTTGGCCGCAGCATGGGAAGAACGCCTCCACCTCGGTACGGCGATTATCCCGGCGTTCACCCGCGGTCCAGCGTGCCTTGCGCAGTCGGTGGCCTCCCTTGCCGATGCAGCGCCTGGCCGTTTCACCATTGGAATCGGGTCATCGAGCGATGTCATCGTCGGGCGCTGGAACGGTATCCCATTCGAACAGCCGTACCGCCGTGTGCGCGACACGGTGCGGTTCCTGCGCGATGCTCTCAGCGGCGAGAAGGTGGCGCAGCGCTATGACACGTTCGAGGTGAATGGCTTCCGTCTGGGTGTGAAGCCAGAGGTGTCGCCACCGATTTTGGTTGCCGCACTGCGCGAACAGATGCTGCGCCTGGCGGGCCGCGAAGGAGATGGTGCCATTATCAACTGGCTCGCCCCGCACGATGTCGCCACGGTGGCCTCGGTGGTCAACGAAGCGGCGGGTGGCAGTGCTGAGATTGTCGCGCGGATATTCGTATGTCCGAGCGACAATGCTGAGGTCGTGCGCGCGGGAGCGCGTTACGCGATCGCGGCGTATATGAACGTGCCTGTGTACGCCGAATTTCAGCGGTGGTTAGGGCGCGGTGATGCTTTGGCAGGAATGTGGGAGGCATGGGCGGCAGGTGATCGTCGCCAGGCCCTTCAAGAGATTCCCGATGAAGTGGTTGATGATCTCGTGGTGCACGGAACGCCGGAGCAGTGTCGTGCCCGCATTGACGAATACGTGGCGGCTGGAGTCACGACGACAGCACTTGCGATTCTCGGCCTCGACCCAGATGTGTCCCATGGTGATGCCGTCCGCGCACTCGCACCGCAGGCCTAAAGCAGGCGGATCTGTCGTCTACGTGCGTCGTAACGGTGAATTAGGCGGCCCGATCGGCTGTGTGTTCGGTGGGTGCGACCATGCTGTGGGCTGATCGACGTTGTGCAAGTTGGGCACGTAACACCGCGATATGAGCCAGACCGCGTTGCCGGGTGTCGTCGTCGATGCGGAATCGCTCGCGTGCGGGTCGCTCCTGCTCGGCGAGAAGGGTCAGCTGCTCGGAGTCGAGGTGACGATGTTCGCTGCTGTGGTTCATGCGCTCACCATGACACAGGGGTGTAACAGCGAGTGCTGGTGATGCTAGAGAGCACGAAGGCCGGCAGTGACGGCAGCCGCCGTCACGATCACCACGATGAATGGCGCTCGTCGCCACACCAGCACCCCGGCGGCAGCCATCCCTACTTGACGGGCATCTGCATCGAGCGAGGTGCCATCGGTCAAGGTCAACTGGGCCACCACTGCAGCGACAACAGCCGTTGGGATCAGCGAGGCCAGGCGCGCAGTCGATGGATACCTCGTCATCAGGCGGCCACCGAGAAACATGCCCACAACACGTTGCAGCGCAACACCTGCTGCTAGTGCAGCGACGACAACCCAACTCATTTTTTTGTCCCGGTGGGAATCCCGAGTGCCACGACCGCGCCGCCGACGCTCAAAATGATGGGAACACCCGCCGGAGCGACGCCGAGCAAGCCAACGCACACCGTCGCACCGATGACAGCGGCGACCAACCCAGCGCGATCTCGCAAGAGGTTCCCGATAATCGCCAACATGGCAGCGGGGAAGACAGCATCGAGCCCCCATGCGCTCGCATCGCCGATGACATTGCCGAAGACGATTCCAACGATCGTTCCCGACCACCACCCCGCATGCATCGCTGCGGTGACTCGCCAGAAGGTACGGATGACATCGCGTTGGGTATCGTGCTGCACCGCAAGACCGACATTTGGATCGAACGACTGCAGTGCAATAGCCAGACGATGAGTGCGACCCACCGTGATGCGCGCCCCGAGACTCGCCGCGAGCAGGCCGAATCGCGAGGCAACCACCCACCCGGCGATCAGGGCGGCGAGTAGCCCACCACCGGCATCGCGCACGGCTAAATAGGCCAACTCTGTCGTTGCCGCGTTGACCACGACGGCCGCGACGAACGTTCTTGCCTCCGACTCGATTCGTTCAAGAACAACGACATTGACGGTGATGCCGAGGGCAAAAAAGGTGGCCGCGATGCCAAACAGGACGCCCAGCGGCGGCGACGAGAAGCGGTCGCTGGTCATTGGTGGATTTTGGCATTTGTGGTGAGGGACGGCGTCAGCGGACGTGCACTCACCACCTCGGGCGACGTGCTGCCATCACGCGGCGATGACGACACAGCAGATGAATGTCACTGCGCACAGCACAGTGAGCGCAGCCACCGTCGAAGGTCGGCGTATGCGCCCGCGTCGATCAGATTCCACAAGGGCGCATGCTCCTCCGGCAATAACCCCTCCGAGATGCCCTCCGATGGAGATGCCAGGCACCACGAACGTGATCAGAAGATTCATGAGGAGCAGAGACCCGATACCGGTGTTCATCGGATTGACCCCACGCCGCCAGAACCCGATTGCCGCGAAACCCATCAACCCAAAAACGGCGCCCGACGCCCCTCCGTGAAGACCGTTCGGTTGAAGGGCCAACGCCCCTGCAGATCCACCGAAAATGGATGCAAGGTAGATGATGCCAAAGGCAACTGGTCCAAGGGCGCCCTCGAGCATGCGCCCCAATTGGTAGAGCAGAAACATATTGAACGCCAGATGGATGGCACCGAAGTGAATAAATCCAGATGATGCGAAGCGGTACCAATCTTGGGGGCTATCAATAAATGGTCCGTACAGTCCGAGATCGGCGTGCAGCGCCGTCACGGAGCCGTTGAGCGTCGCGGCGTCGGCAACGGTCATGACAACGAAGACCGCGACATTCACGCCGATGATGGCACGGGTGAGTGCACCCGAGTTTCGGGCAGACCACTGGCGAGCACGGACACGTGCAGCGGGCCGACTGGCTCGGCGGCAGTCGTGGCAGATACTGCCAACCGCTCCTTGGGCGAGGCAATCGCCGCATGACGGTCGGGCACAGCGCGTGCAGCGCCGACCTGCCGGCCGGCCGGGATGTCGGTGGCACACATCAGCGGGCGGGGCCACGGCCGCGTCGGGTCTCGGGGGTGGAAGATCAGCCATTGCGGGCCTCTGCGGAGCGGCGCAGCACCTCGAATGAGTGGATGCCAGTGGCGTGTCCATCGGACCAGGTGATGGCGAGCCCCCAGAGACCATGCATCTCGGCACTCACGAGTGTGATATCGGCGGGCACCGTTGGTCCACCCTGCGGTCGAAGCTGGACGCAGGCGGCACATGGGCACGACTGACGCAGTTCGTTCAAGGGGAGCTCGATGATCATTCCGTCATCCCACTCAACGGTGACGCCCGACGACCGTGAGGCTGCGATTGAGACGACCTGTGGCATATCAGACGATCAGGCCGATGAACTCGGCATCTCCGTTAGCTGATGGGTCACGAAGATCACGACCGTCCCCGCTATCGCACCCACCGGTGGCGACACACCACACGAGAACCAGACCGGCAGCAAAGACACGGCGCCGAATGACCACGACGCCACGCTATCGGTAGTCTGAGGGCGTGTCCGATCGTCCCCCGTGCATCATGACGGTGCACGCCCACCCTGATGACGAGGCCTCAAAAGGGCCCGGAACCATCGCTTTGTATTCCTCGCGAGGTGTTTCGACTGTGCTGGTGTGCTGCACCGGGGGCGAAGAAGGAGATCTGCAGAATCCGGCTTTGGCCGAACCGGGTGGACCTCTGCACGGTCTCGAGGGCGTTGCGCTGTCACAGGCCATCGCGGATATGCGTCCAGCAGAACTAGCGGCGAGTGCGCAAGCCATTGGGTTTGATCACGTCGTGATGCTCGGTTACCGCGACTCTGGGATGGCTGGTTGTGATGCCAATGAGCACCCCGACTGCTTCGCAACTGCGCCCCATGATGACGCATGTCGTCGGTTGGTGACGGAAATTCGGCGTCACCGACCGGATGTGTTGTTGACCTATCCGGATGATCAGCGCGGCTATCCGCATCCGGACCACCTGAGGGTGCATGAGATCTCAATGGCTGCTGTCGACTACGCGGCTGATCCCGCGTGGCATCCAGATGCTGGTCCTGCTCATGAGGTTCGCAAGGTGTACTACAGCGCCTGGTCTCGCCGTCGGCTCCTCGCCCTGCACGATGCTCTGCTGGCGAAGTGGGGCGAATCACCTTTTGATGAGCGTTGGTGGGAACGGCCCGACACCGACTATCGCATCACCACCCGGATCGATGTAGCCGACCACGTTGCGGCTCGGAGCGCCGCACTGCGTGCCCATGCGACGCAAATCGATCCTGCGTCGCCGTTCTGGTTCGGCCTCGATGACGGTGAGCTACGCGCGGTCTACCCGTTCGAGGATTGGATTCTTGCGCGGCCGAGCACCGACAACGATGCAGTGGAGGAAGACGATCTCTTCAGTGGGCTCGACGATGTTCGTTGCGATGCTGATGGCCAGTATTTCCGTGCTGCTGGAGCACCAGCGTCATGAGCGTGCGCTGGCGGGTGTCATTTGGCGGTCGTGATGTCGTGGTTGAGGGCCCAGATGACGCGATGGTGACGGTCACCGTTCCAGCCGTCGATGTGACAGCCGACGGATTCGATCCGACCGAGGCCTACATGCGGGGATCATTGAAAGCCGAGGGGAATACAGGTGTTCTCTTCAGAGTTCTTGCCGATGGCACAGCGCTCAGTGAGCTGACCCGGCTCGCATCGCGTCCCTGAGCTCGCGGTAGCCGATCAACGTGATGTCGCGATTGGCGATCATCTCTGCGATCGCTGGGTCAAGCGCAAGTTGAAGGTCGTCGATCCATCCATCAGCGTCGGTGGTCATAGCCCGCACTTCGGGTGTGTCGATCGCGGGTTGGATATGCACCTCGGTGACGCCGACAGGCAATGACTCGATGGCGGCCACGAGTCGTTCACGTGATCCGGGACGCCAATCGTGATCGAAGAAATCGGGATGGATGATGTCGCGCTCGGCGGCGAGCCGACGAAATGCAAACCCAACGGTTTCTTCCGACACGGTTGACGGCAATCGGATTGGCAAGCGGAATTCGTCGGCGAGATCGAGGTACACGTCGAAGAATTCAGGTCGCAATGTCATCTTCGTGAGGTGAGGCGCCAAGTGGGTGACATCGAGCCCCCAGGCCCCGGCACGGGTGATCTGGGTACGCAGTTCCCTATAGACCTCATCAATGTCGGCGTGCTCCCATAAATCGTCGGGGGAGGCGGGAAACCCGCCGTCGCCGGACAGCAAGGATGGCGCATGGGTCACCGGTCCCCATCGGTAGGTGGGGTGTTCAGAGTTGAGCGTCAGGTGGACGCCGACATCGTCCGCGTCGGTCAGACCCGCGGTGGCGTGGCGCGCCCATGGGGCGGGGACCATCATCGAGGCGCATGTTGCAATGCCGTCGCGAAGTGCGGAGAAGACGCCGACGGTGGATGCATGTGATGCTCCCAAGTCGTCACAGGAAATGATGAGCGCATGTGCGTCCGATGGAAGACCAAGACGATCCAGCAGCAGCGACACAGGGCGAGGCTACCGCTCCGCAGCACCCACGCAGAGACTCCAGATCCCACGTCGGTCTGTACGTGCCTCCCGCTCGGCGCGGGTGAGTGCGTCGTCATATTTCCCGTTCGGGGGTATGACCAACCGCTGGGCCCAACCGTGTTGCAACAGTGCGGCGTTGAGGGATTGGTCGAGGCCGGTCGGGGTCACGACGGCGAGCAGCCGACCGTAATGGTCACGTGGAACCACATCGCGGTGTAACTCAACCGACGTGCCGACGGGAACGCTGCGTGCTGTGAATTCGGCGGCCTGAATGGCCCCGCATTCGGGTCCACCATCGGAGAAGAGTTCAGGAGTGTCGATGCCGAGCAAACGAACACGCTCTGTGGCCCCGCCGATGTCGACGACGACTGTGTCACCATCAACGTGGGCTGTCACAACGGCGAGATCTGCTGGCCGTTGTCCCGATCCGCACCCCAGAATCGATACGGCCAGAAGCAGATAGCGCGAAGTTCTCAGAGCCGTTCGATAAGCGTTCCCGTGCCGAGTCCGCCACCGCAGCACATCGAGATGAGGCCGAATCGGCCCGAACTGCGCTCTAATTCGTGGAGCGCCTTGGTCATGAGGAAGGCGCCTGTTGCACCGAGAGGGTGACCCAGGGCGATCGCGCCGCCATTCGGGTTGGTACGGGTGAGATCCGCACCCGTCTCCGCTGCCCATGCCAACACGACAGATGCAAAGGCCTCGTTGATCTCGAAGGTGTCGATGTCGTTGATACCGAGGCCGCTTCGGTTCAGCAGGCGTTGCGTCGCATCGATCGGGCCGGTCAGCATCAGCACCGGGTCGACACCAACAAGGCAGGTGTCGAGAATGCGTGCTCGTGGTGTCAGACCGAGTTCGTCGGCTTTCTTGGCCGTCATCATGATGACGGCAGCGGCACCATCGGAGATCTGTGAGGAGTTACCCGCTGTGTGAACTCCATCGGGACGCGCGACAGGCGACAGTGCCCCGAGCCGCTCAAGATCGGTGTCGCGGATGCCCTCGTCGCGTTCGATGGTGCGCATGTCACCGGTGGGCTGTCCATCGGCATCGAGCACAGGGGCCTCCACGGGCACCCACTGGCCAGCAAAACGGTCCTGCTCCCAGGCGGCCGCTGCGCGCTGCTGTGATTCATAACCAAAGCGGTCGGTGTCGGCACGGCTGATACCCCACCGATCGGCGATGCGTTCGGCGCCCTCAAACTGGGAGGTCATCTCATACTGCTCAAAATATGGCTTCGGAATCGGTACGCCCAGCCCAAGTTTCTTCGATGAATTCGACCCGATTGGCACTCTAGACATCACCTCGACTCCGCAGGCCATTGCCACATCTGTGACTCCTGAAGCGACGAGGCTGGAGGCGAGATTCGTGGCCTGCTGCGATGACCCGCACTGGGTATCGACAGTCGTCGCCGCACTCGACAGGGGAAGACCTGCGGCCAGCCACGCTGTGCGTGTGACGTTGAAACTCTGCTCGCCAACCTGAGAAACACATCCCCCCACGACCTGCTCGATGGCTGCAGCATCAATGCCGGTTCGATCGATGGCGGCCCGCTGCACCCGACCAAGAAGATCAGCAGGATGCAGGCCGGCAAACCCACCATTACGACGACCGATAGGGGAGCGAACGGCATCGACGATGACGACGTCGTTCGGAGCGAGAGGTGAATCTGGCGATGTCATGGCGCCACCCTACGTCTCATGGAGCATTCCGGCGCCATTGGTGGTGCTGTGCGTCACCGGGCGGTTACAAGGTGAATTCGGCACGGACGTCACTGCGGCGTCCTGCTCGCCAATCAGCAACAAATGACGCTCGATCTCCACGCAGAAGTGTCGTGCGATGTTCGATCGGTCGGCCAGCCACACAGCCGGTGCGAACCACACAGAACACCGGAGATCCATGGGCTACATCCAAGAGGTCGGCGTCTGCGCCTTGAACGGTCGCGGGCGTGATCGTCTCGATACCCGACGTCGGCCGACCAATACCTGAGGCCTCGAGTTCGTCGTAGAGAGCGGTGTGAGTGAAATCGACGTCGAGCAAACAGCGCGCAACATCAGCATCAAGTCGCACACGGTCGAGCGCCAGCACCTCACCCGCGGCGAGGCGGAGTCGATCGAGATGGATCATCATGGAACCGGCTGGAAGTCCGAGTTGCTGAGCAGCGACGTCATCGGTGTCCTCGCGAAGAGCAAGAACAGTTGACGACTGCTCATGACCGGCATCTTCTACGACTCGAAAGAGGCTGTACAGCGAGCCCAGGGACTGCTCGAGGCGACCATCATCCACAGTGGTACCAATGCCTCTTGAACGCCGAACGATGCCGTCGTTGCCGAGCCCTTGCACAGCATGACGTGCGGTGTGGCGGGAGACGCCGTACACCTCCATCAATTCACGGTCGGTCGGAAAGCGTTCAGAGAAGTGCCCGAGATCAAGTCGCCGCCGCAACTCATGCTCGAGTTGAGCCCACAGGGGCTCGTGGCCCGAGCGATCAATCTGTAGTGCGCCGATACCGAAGTCAGCCATCATGACCTAAGTGGAATGCTGATGGGACGGGCTTGAGTGGCCGTGCGTACCACAGCGGACGGCGAAGGCCTCCAGGCCCCGGCGCGGGACGCGTCTTGGATAACCAGTCCAGGTATGCCTCACGCGACTTCGCTGTGTCCACCACCACATCACCGTACTCATCACCAGGCTGTGCTGGGCCGACTCGCACGCGCTGGTGCCAACACTGCATGCCCGAGATCGGATCGGGTTGCACGGCAAACGTCAGGTTCTGGTGCACTCCGGTGTCGTTCCACCAAATGCGTTCGGTGTCGGGATCCTCTGATGTGTACGACGACATTCCCTTGGTTCGACGTAGCGACCACTCGCTTCCGTCGTTGTTGATACGAGCGAGACCTGCGCCCCACGAGCGTGCCTTCTCCTCCTCGATGCGCCAACGGCCCATGTGATGGCTAGCCGCGACGACACCAGGTCGGATGCCTTCTGTGCGCCACGATGAAATCACGAAGTGTCCGATGCGTGTGGTGACACGCACGAGACCGTTCTCATCGATGCCAAGTCGCTCCGCGTCGCTTGGGTGCAGCCACAGGGGATGACGGTGGCTGATCTCATTCAGCCATTTGGAGTTCGCCGAGCGTGTGTGGATCAGGGTCGGGATACGGAATGTCGGCAGCAGGATGCGCTCATCGTTCTCCATGTCGAGGTCCTCCCAGTGCACATGGGACGGGATCCATTTCGGCGTTGCGTATTCGGGCCACCCCCAGTCACGCAACGTGGTGGAGAACAGTTCGAGTTTCTTGGAGGGGGTGGGAAAGCCTTCTTTCAACTCGCCGTCGACCTCAACAGCGGGCGAACCATCACCGAGTTTTGGAATCGACAACTCGCTCAACGATTCGCGTGAGCCATCCCATGTACCTGGGGTTCCAGGCTTGCGGTACACGCCAGATTCGTCACGGACACAACCATCCACCACCGAGGCATCAACTGCACGTTCGTATGGGGTGTAGGGGTCACCTGGAACAGCGAACGCACCTCGATCACGCATGAAATCGAGTGGTGTTTGACCAGCAGCCTGCGCAGCCTCGCTCAGACCGGGGACACCCTCGGCAAACATGCGTCCGTAGTACTCGTCGATTCCGATTGGTTCGCCCGGGTGATCGATCGACTCGAAGTGTTCACGGATACCGAGCGAACCGTCAGGGTCGATGCGCCACGACAGATCAATCCAGAACTCGTTTTCCTCCCACACCTCGCCGTCGTTGAATTCCCACGTGCGGCGGTCCGGGCCGATCTCCTCGCCATTCAGTTCCGCGTATCGGCGCATCACCGGTTGGCGGAAGCCGATCCAACGTCCTGCATGGGTCTCGTAGCTGGCGATGTCATGACGCTCAGAGCCCACACCCATCGGCAGGACGTAGTCGGCGAACCATGAGGTTTCGGACCACGTCGGCGTGAGAGCGACATGACACCCGACCTTGTCGGGGTCCTTGAGCGCCTCGAGCCATGAGAAGCCGTCGGGGTTCGTCCACACCGGGTTGTAGACACGGGTGAAGTAGGTGTCCAGCCGCCCTCGACCCTCGTTCAGGAAATGGGGGAGGAGGATGGACATCTCGTGATAGGCGAGCGGGTATTCCGTCGGCCAATTCATCTCGTTCCATTCCCGGATGGGCTGTGTTCCCTTCGGGGCGGCGGGCGTGAACTTGTTCCAACCGTTCGCGCTCGTGCCGCCGGGGGTTCCCACAGAACCGGTCAACACGTTCAAGAAGAAGAGGCACCGGGCGACCTGCCAACCGCCCAAGTTGCCGGCACCGGCGCTGCGCCAGTTGTGCGAGGCGAACTTCGTCGGGTGACGGCCGATGATTCGCGCAATGTCGACGATGGTCTGGGCCGCCACACCGCATACATGTTCCGCGCGCTCGGGTGTGTACTCCGCGTACTCATCGAGAAGAGCGGTCTCCAGCGAGTCGAAGGTGCAGTCAAGATCCGGACGGGTTTCGGTGAGATAGGTCTCCCAGTTGACCCAACGGCGCACAAAGTCGCGTTCCCACGTCCCATCGAGGAGCAACTGTCGGGCCATGGCCAAGAGCATGAATGGTTCGGTGCCGGGCCATGGGGCGAGCCAATGGTCGGCTTTCGCGCCGGTATTGGACAGGCGTGGGTCGACACAGATCACGGTTGCGCCCGCCGCCTTGCCTTCCATGATGCGCTGTGCATGTGGATTGAAATAGTGGCCCGCTTCAAGATGTGAGGAGATCAGAAAGATCACTTCGGCATTGGCGAAATCAGATGACGGGCGGTCAAAGCCCATCCACGACTGGTAGCCAATCCGGGCATTAGAGGAGCAGATGTTGGTGTGGCTGTTGTGACCGTCAACGCCCCACGCGTGTAGAACTCGCTCGGTGTAACCATCCTCGCCTGGTCGGCCAACGTGGTACATCACTTCGTTGCCACGGCCCTCAGAGATCGCGGTGCGGATCCGGCCCCCGATCTCTTCGAGTGCCTCATCCCAGGTGATGCGCTCCCACTGGCCCGATCCACGTTCTCCAACGCGTCGCATCGGGTACAGCACCCGCTCAGGGTCGTGGACCTGGTTGATGGTGGCCGGGCCCTTGGCGCAGTTGCGCCCTCGGCTGGCCGGATGTTCGGGGTTGCCCTCAAACTTCACGACCTCACCCGACTCCTTGTCGATGAAGGCAACAAGGCCACAGGCCGCTTCACAGTTAAAGCACGTCGTGGGAACCAAGGTGTAGTGGCGCTCGCGCCGCTCGGGCCATGCCTTGGCGTCGAGTTCTGTCCAGTCGTGCCACTTCTCGTGTGGTGGATGGTTGGTCAAAGACATCGCGGGTTCCGATCAGGAGAGAGGGACGGACTGGCCTGCGCGAACGTAGGCATCTTCGTAGCTAAATAGGCCGATGAGGGCGCTGAGGCCGGCAAGTGCGGCGAGGGCGGTAGTGGTATCGCCGCTGCTCATGAGGGCGATCGCTGCCAGAACCAACGGGATCACTATCCCCGTGAGAACGCCGCCGAACCAAAATCGTCCGGCGTACGCACCCTTGGTCATTTCGAGGACGGCGAGTTCCACCGAACGGGATGGGCGAGACCACAATTCCGTCGCAATAAGTCCGCCAAGAGAGCCCAGTCCAATCAGCATCACGATCACGATGGCGTCTTGTTCTGGAACATCGATGACGAGATCCAGCATGGCGTAGGCGCTGGAACCAGCGACAGCTGCTTGGGCGAGCAGCGTTGGCAGCAACAGTGGCGTCTGCCAGAGGTCCCGTCCTTCGCATTGGCCAAAGAGGAAAGCTGTGTATCCGGCGACGGCCGCTCCGAGCGCGACCATCGGAAGGGCGAGCCACGGCAAAACATCTTCGGCGTTGATCAGGTCGACCAAGCCCCATACGCCGGTGAGCCCGGCAAATGCGCCCAGAATCCACGCCCCGCGAACCAGCCATGACGAGGTGTTGGACTTCGTCAAGATGTACAAGAACCGTCCTGGCTGTTTGAGGTCACCGATGAGCAAGGCCCCGGTGATCGCCGTGAAGATCGCTGCCACGACGGCGGGCAGGACACCCGCGGCACTTGACGATGTGCCGTGACCCATGGCGACCATGAGCGCGGCGATACCCATGACACCGGCTGCCACGGCCTTCGTGACGAGGTAGCCCGACACCTTCGATTTCCAGGTCATCGGGTGGGTGGTGGTGTACGCGGTACGCGCAACGACACCGTTTCCGGAATGGTCGGCCATCACCGGGCTGATCGTGGGGTGGTCCTTGGTTGTGTCGGCCCAGATCATGCCATCGTCGGCAATGCGCGTGCGTGTGGGGTCTAAAGATGCTTGATCAACCCCGCGGTAGAACACCTTCGGATTCGTTCCCTGCTCGGGAGCGCGAACCGCAGTGGCCTCTCGCGCCACAATCTTGCTGATCTCGGATTCTGGATCATCCAGGTCCCCGGTGATGATCGCGTGCGTGGGGCAAACGACGACACATGCGGGCTCCAAACCCACCTCGACCCGGTGGTTGCAGAAGTTGCACTTATGTGCGGTGCCGGAGTCCGGGTTGATGTAAATGGCGTCGTACGGGCAGGCATTCATACAGGCCTTGCAACCAATGCAGCGACTGTCGTCGAAGTCGACGACACCGTTGTCGGTGCGGTGCAGGGCACTGGTGGGGCAGATGGTCATACACGGTGCGTCGTCACAGTGATTGCACCGCATGACCGAGAAGGTGCGCCCGGTGTTCGGAAACGACCCCGTCTCGATGTACTTCACCCAGGTCCTGTTCACCCCTAGCGGGACGTCATGCTCGCTCTTGCACGCAACTGTGCAGGCGTGGCAGCCAATGCAGGAATCACTGGCGAGG
>RFST01000150.1 GCA_009923855.1 Actinomycetota bacterium | reverse complement strand
CTTCGCGAGATCAGCGGCTGGTTGGAGCGTGAACTCGACGAGCGAGAGGACTGAACACGTGGATCTGTTCGAATACCAGGGCAAGCAGTACTTCGCCCGTTACGACATCCCGGTCAGCCCGGGCGATAAGGCCGACACGGTCGACGAAGCCGTTGCCGCTGCCGACGCCGCGGGTTACCCGGTGGTCGTGAAGGCCCAGGTGCAAGTCGGTGGTCGCGGTAAGGCCGGCGGGATCAAGCTGGCCGACAACGCCGATGAGGTGCGAGAGCACGCCGGCAACATCTTGGGGATGGACATCAAGGGCCATACCGTCCACCGCCTCTGGGTGGAGCACGCCTCCGATATCGAGGAGGAGTACTACGCCAGTTTCACACTGGACCGTGCCGCGAAGAAGCACCTGTTGATGCTCTCGGCTGAAGGCGGCGTGGAGATCGAGGCCGTTGCCGAACGCAACCCTGACGCCATCGTGAAGTTGCACATCGACCCGACGGTGGGACTGGATGCGGCCACGGCCCGCCAGGCAGCCGTCGATGCGCGCATTCCCGAGCGAGCGCTCGACGGGTGCGCTGACATCCTCGTGAAGCTGTACCGGTGCTTCACCGAGGGTGACTGTGACCTCGCGGAGATCAACCCGCTGATTCTGAAGCCGACCGGCGAAGTCCACGCTCTCGATGCGAAGGTCACCCTGGACGGCAACGCCGAGTTCCGGCATCCCGAATGGGCGGAATACTCGGCAACCGAGGTTCTCGACGACCGCGAACAGCTCGCCAAGACGCACGACCTGCAGTACATCGGCCTGGACGGCACGGTGGGCATCATCGCCAACGGCGCCGGTTTGGCGATGTCGACTCTCGACGTCGTGAACCAGGTCGGTGGCAGCGCGGCCAACTTCTTGGACATCGGCGGCGGCGCCAATGCCGACGTGATGGCCGCTGCCCTCGAGGTGATCAACTTCGACCAGAACGTCGCATCGATCTTCATCAACATCTTCGGCGGTATCACCCGCGGTGAAGAGGTTGCCAAAGGCATCGTCGAGGCGTTGAGCCGCGTGCAGTTGCGTGCTCCCATCGTGATCCGTCTTGATGGCACCAATGCCGAAGAGGGACGCCAGATCCTTGCCGACGCCGGCATTGATGAATCCGTCCTGCGGTCTGAGCCCACCATGCTCGCTGCCGCCCGCACCGCCGTCGCCCTGGCGCAGAACTGAGAGGCCGAACAATGTCGATCTTCGTCAACGAAAACACCAAGGTCATCGTCCAGGGTCTCACTGGTGGGCAGGGCAAGTACCACGGTCTGCGCAATCGTGACTACGGCACGAACGTCGTTGCCGGCGTAACGCCCGGCAAAGGCGGCCAAGATGTCGAGGGCATCCCGGTGTTCGACAGTGTCGCCGAGGCGGTAGCCGCCACCGGCGCCGACGCATCCTTCGTCGCCGTGCCCCCGAAAGCCGCACCGGCGGCGATCCTCGAAGCCGCTGGTGCCGGTGTGGGCTTTGTGGTCTGCATCACCGAGGGCATTCCCGCCCAGGACGAGGCCCGCGTCTACAACACCCTCGTGTCGGACTTCCCGGGCACCCGCCTGCTCGGCCCGAACTGCCCGGGCATCATCAGCCCCGGGAAGTGCAACATCGGCATCACAGCTGGTGAGATTGCCCAGGCCCCAACTGCCTCGGGCCCGAACGTCGGCATTGTCAGCCGCTCCGGAACGCTCACCTACCAGGCGCTGTACGAGCTGAAGCAGAAGGGCATCGGTGTGTCCACCTGTGTGGGCATCGGTGGCGACCCGGTGCCGGGCACCAACTTCATCGACTGTCTCCGCGAGTTCGAAGCCGATCCTGAGACCCACGCGATGATCATGATCGGCGAGATCGGCGGCTCCGCCGAGGAAGAAGCGGCCGAATTCATCCGGTCGAACGTCACCAAGCCGATGAGCGCCTACATCGCCGGTGTGACCGCGCCCCCGGGCAAGAAGATGGGCCATGCCGGCGCCATCGTGTCGGGCGGCAAAGGCACCGCGCAGGGAAAGATGGACGCTCTGGCCGATGCCGGCGTCAAGGTCGGCCTCAACCCGACCGAGGCAGGCGAACTGATGGCCCAGATCGTCGCCGGTCTGGGCTGACGCAATGCCCACCGCGCTGCTCTCCGTCTACGACAAGACGGGGGTAGCCGATATGGCCGCTGCGCTGCGCGCACGCGGGTGGAAACTGGTGTCGTCAGGAGGCACGGCGGCGGTTATCGCCGACGCGGGGATCGAGGTCACCGATGTGGCCGAGCTCACCGGGGTTCCCGCAATTCTCGGACATCGGGTGGTGACGTTGCACCCGCGCGTGCACGGCGGGATTCTCGCCGACCCGACCGATGCCGAGCACATTGCGGACATGGCCGCTCACGGGATCGAACCCATCGATCTCGTCGTAGTGAACCTGTATCCGTTCGCGAGCGACCCCGGTGTGGAATTGATCGACATCGGCGGTCCGGCGATGGTGCGTGCTGCGGCCAAGAACCATGCCCATGTGGCGGTCGTCGTCGACCCCAGCGATTACGACGCAGTGCTCGCCGACATCGACTCCCACGGTTCGATCAGCCTCGGTCTGCGTCGACGACTGGCACGCGACGCATTTGCCCATACCGCGGCATACGACGCCGCCATCGTCGACTGGTTCGATCGCAGCGATTCCTCCGCGGAGTCTGCTGACAGCCTCCCACGCACCATCCATCTCGCTCTGGAGCGCGCTGAGGTGTTGCGGTACGGCGAGAACCCTCATCAACAGGGTGCCCGATACCGAGATATGAATCGCGGTGGCGGCTGGTGGGACACCGCAACACAGCACGGCGGTAAGGCGCTGAGTTACCTGAACCTGTACGACACCGAGGCGGCATGGCGACTGGTCCATCGTTTCGACGACCCGGCCGTGGTCATCGTGAAACACGCCAATCCGTGTGGCGTGGCAGCGGGCTCCGACATCGCCACCGCGTACCGGTTGGCGAATGCCTGCGACCCCGTCAGCGCGTTCGGAGGAATCGTCGCGGCCAACCGTGCCGTCGATGCAGCGATGGCCATTGAGTTGGCCGAGGTGTTCACCGAAGTGGTTGTGGCGCCGTCGTTCTCTGCCGACGCGTTGGCGATTCTCACGGCGAAAGCCAACCTGCGCGTGCTGAGTGCAGCGGCCCCGGGGGACCGGATCGTGGATCTGCGTCCGATCGATGGGGGTCTGCTGGTGCAACACGCCGACCCGGTGCCCCTCGATCGTTCGGAGTGGCAGGTGGTGACCGCGGCCGCACCCAGTGATGCGCAGTGGGCTGATATCGAGTTCGCATGGCTGGTCTGTGCGGCTGTGTCCTCGAATGCCATCGTGTACGCACGCGACCTGCAGGCTGTCGGAATCGGTGCGGGGCAGCAGAATCGGCTGGACTCGTCGCGTATCGCTGCTGAACGCGCGGCCGGCCGGGCGGCGGGAGGGGTGTGCGCCAGCGATGCCTTCTTCCCCTTCCGCGATGGTCTTGATGCAGCAGTGGCTGCGGGTGTGACTGCTGTGGTGCAGCCCGGTGGCAGTGTGCGTGACGCAGAGGTCATCGCTGCGGCCGACGAGGCCGGTATCACCATGGTGTTCACCGGTCGCCGGCATTTCCGCCACTGACCTGCGCCGACGTCATCGCCATGGCGCGGGCCGCGCAACACCGACCTGAACGTCGCAGAGCGACGAGTTCCGGCGATACTGGAGGGTGATGGCCGCCACCGAGACCGGTTCTGCGAACCGTCGCCCGACGACGCTGTCGAGTGTGCCGTATCTGGGTGCCCTCGACGGACTGCGTGCGCTCGCCGTGATCGCGGTGATGGTGTACCACGCCGATGCCAGTTGGCTACCCGGTGGTTTTTTGGGCGTCGAGGTGTTCTTCGTGTTGAGCGGGTACCTCATCACGCTGTTGCTGATGGCCGAGACCGAGAGGTCGGGTCGCGTGAATCTTGCCGCGTTCTGGGCTCGGCGTGCTCGACGACTGTTGCCAGCACTGTTCGCCACCATGCTCGCGCTGGCGATCTATACGTCACTGTTCCGCTCGGCCGATGTCGGGGCATTGCGCGGCGACATCGTCGCCGGTTTCTTCTACGTCTCGAACTGGTTCCAGATCAGCGCCGGTGCCGGATACGCCGCAGTCGGCGATTTTGCGCCGCTGCGACACCTGTGGAGCCTGGCCGTGGAGGAGCAGTTTTACCTGCTGTGGCCGCTGGTGATGGTGGTGGTGCTGCGTCGTGGCACTCGCGACCTCGGCCGGGTCGCTGGCGGATTGGTGCTGACCGCGGTCGGTATTGCGATGGTCACGGCGTGGTTGCACCATCCCGGACGCATCGCAGAATGCAGCATCACCCCCGAGGCCTATTGGAATGTGGGCGGACGGTGCATATCGACAGCCGACACCTTGTACCTGTCGACGATTACCCGTTCCACGGGGCTACTGCTGGGCGCTGCATTTGCCATGGTCTGGCGACCGGTGGCGGTGATGCGCTCGGGGCTGCGGCACCGTCCACTGTTGCTCGATCTGCCCGCGGTTGCCGGACTGGTCGCGTTGGCATTGTTCGCGTGGAACATCCACTACATCACCGTCGACGCCGCTGTGGAGGGCACCGTTGCGGATTCAGCGTTGTTCCGCGGTGGTCTGATGTTGACCGCGGTCGCCACTCTCGCGGTGGTCGCGGCCA
>RFST01000149.1 GCA_009923855.1 Actinomycetota bacterium | reverse complement strand
TCCACGACTCACCCTCTGGCACGAACACGTCCGCACATTGCTGCGCTTCCGCGGGGCGCAAGGCCCGACCGCTGATCCGCGCGAGAACCCTGCCGACGTTGGTATCGACCACCGCCACATGATCGCCATAGGCGAATGCCGCCACAGCGCGCGCCGTATACGGACCGACCCCGGGTAACGCCATCAACCCGGCAACATCGACCGGCCACCCCGTCGCGGCAATCTGTGTCGCGGCCTCCCGTAATGCTGTTGCGCGCCGCGGGTACCCGAGGCCTGACCAGATCTCGAGAATCTCGGCGAGGCTTCCTGCAGCACAATCGGCAGGTGTGGGGAAGCGCTCCATGAAGGCCTCCCATTTGGGAACCACCCGGTCGACCCCGGTCTGCTGGCTCATCACCTCGGAGACCAGAACCGCCCACGGGTCACGGGTACGCCGCCAGGGCAAGTCGCGCAACCGTGGACCACCCCACGCCAGCACGGCCGCAACGACCGCATCGGTATCGATCTGATCACTCACCCGAGTGGTCATCATCGAGCTGATCGTCACCTGAGACAGGCCGCGTCGGCCCATTCGGATCGATCACCGACGATGCTTTACGGCGCCGCGGAGAACCCCAGGTCGTATGCGCCGGACGAATGAATTCACCGGTCATATCGCGTGCAGGAAAGCGCAACTGGAAGTCGATCTTCGACTCGCCGCGCTCGGTCTCCTGCTCGGCAAGTTCGCGCAGTCGCATCAGGTTGTCGCGGCGTTCGATACTCCACGGACCGATACGCAACGACGCATACAGCACGCCACCCAAGATGATGGGAAAGAAGAACTGCGCGAAACGGTATGAGGCCACACCAAGGGTCGCCGTGCGCAATGGCACCCCGAACACTCCCAGCATGCCGACATAACTGGTGTCCACGTAACCAAGTCCACCCGGCGTAATGGGGATGGCCGCGAGCACATTGGCGATACCAAACGAGATGAACAACGCATCAAGGCCCATCGACACGCCGAAGGCGCGAATGAACACCCATAGGGCCAACGCATCGAGCACCCAGTTCACCGTCGCCCAGAAGGCCACGCGTCCGAGCAACTGACGGTCGGTGATCAACGCTTCGAGGCGTTCGGCGAGTTGATGCACGACAAGGGCGGCGCGTTCCTCGTCCACGTTGACCTTCCGTGCAACCCACCGCACGAACCGTTCCGCGCGACCCTGGCCTTCCATCAGCCCGAAGATCAGCGTTCCCGCGAGCCCCATGACCACAATGCCAACGACAGCCGCTGACCCATAGAGAGCGTTCACCCCACGAATCGGAATCGACACGATCAGGCCAAGCCACAAGATGAGGTTCAGCACAACAGCAGAGCCCAAGCCCACCGTGGCAAGGGCAAAGCCCGCATCGGGTCCTGACACCCCCGACAAGGTCATCAATCGGAATCCCAACGCTGAAGATGCCGCGTTGCCGCCCGGCACGATGCTCGACAATGCCCGGGTGCTCATCTGGATGCGGAACAGACGCCAGCGCGACAGCCCAAGGCCGGCATCACCCAACGACGCCTTCACCAGCGGGGCGTAGCACCACAACGCGGTGATCTCGAGCAGAAGGCCGAGTGCCAGCAATCGCGGCTCGACACGCTGCACCTCGTCGAGCGCGGCACGGAAATCCGGAACCAACGGAATAACGAACAAATAGACAACAGCGACGACAACCAACAGCTTCAGGGTGAGACGAAACCGCCGACGCCGTCGGACGGGTGGTGTCGTGCTCGAATCCTCGCTCATGGTCTGCTTGCCGCGCGCCTATCGCATGAGTGGCCGGCAGGCATCACACTAGGCCGACGGCACAACCTGATGGACGACACGCCGCCTCGCGCGACTCGCCTCAGCCGGAGCTCGCCATCGCACGCGCTAGGCGTTCAGCCTGTTCGGCGGCTCGTGCGCGCACCTCGTTCACATCAACCTTGGTGGGCATGCCGTTGGCAAACACCACCTCGCCGTCGACGGTGATGTGCCATGGCGTCACGCCCGTCGTGAATGCAAGGTCCCATGCGCCGCCCATCGGCCGCGACCACTCCACGCGATCGGTCCGCGACTCGGGAACAAGATCGCGCGCTCTCTCCACCCACTGCCACGCCGTTACTGCATCAAAGGTGACGTCATCTTCTCGCGCGCGTGCGTAGGCCACACGAAAATCATCGAGAACGTCGGCGCCGATGCCATCGGATCCGAGTGCCACCGGTGACGCAAACCTGACCGGCCGCGCATAGCCAACCCCGTTGTTCATGTTGGATCGCGGGTTGTGCACGATCGTGCCCTGCAGACCGTGGTTATCGGGCAGGCGCACCCCGTGGACGAGCAACCACTCCGGTGCGGTCAATCCGCGTAGACGCGACCAGTGCTCGTCGTCGGCTGGACCCTCCGACACATGGATATGCACACCCGTATTCGCGTCGCGCGCAAGTTCGGCGGCCGCAGCCAGCGTGTCGTCGTTGCAGGTGAATGCGGCATGCACGCCCACCAAGGCTCGCCCGCCGGCGGCCAAGAACCGCCGGTTCTCCTCAAGCCCACGCCGGGCGCCATCGGCGCCGTGTCGATCGGTGACGCCGTACGAGCACACGACGCGCACACCGACTTCAGCACAGGCATCAGCGATCACGTCGAGTGACCCCTCGATGCAATTCGGCGACTCATGATGGTCGATGAGGGTGGTGGTGCCCGCCGAGAGCGCCTCAACCGCGCCGAGCATGGCCGACCAACGGATCATCTCGGCATCGAGCGCCGTGTCGAGGCGCCACCACACCGAGCGGAGAATCTCGGCGAAGTCACGCGGTGTCGATACCGGGCCGGGCACCTGTCGAGCAAGGGTCGAGTACAGATGATGATGGGCGCACACGAAGCCCTCGGTGACGTCGGCAGCGGTGACGCTGGACTCGCTCATCGCCGCTGCACACCCCGACTCTCGACGATAGGGCCATAGACCTCGGGGCGGCGATAGGTGGAGAAGTCGAACAGCGTGTCGGTGTAGTGGCGGCACAGATCAAGATCGCACCGTGCCGAAATCACAAGGTCGCCGCTGACCGTGGCCTGAGCGATGACCTGACCCGAGGGGGCGATGATCTGCGAGTGCGACAACGACTCGACGCCTTCTTCGATCCCACCCTTGGCGACGCCGACAACGAACATGCCGTTCTGATACGCACCCGCTGCCATCACGAGATTGTTGTGGAAGCTCTGCAACGGGTTCTGATCAGGGTCTGGTGCGTAATACAGCGGCGTGTTGTAGCCAATGAAGACCATCTCCGCCCCGAGCAGACCCAACACTCGATATGTCTCAGGCCAGCGCCGGTCATTACAGATCGCCATACCCACCGACCCACCGAAGGCATCCACCACACCAAACCCGTCCGGTGACTCTTCGAAGTACCGCCGTTCGAGATGTTGGAACGGTCGCTCAGGTTGGTGGTCGGCATGGCCCGGAATGTGCACCTTGCGGTACCGGCCAACGATGGCTCCGGTGCCGTCGACGAGAACGTAGGTGTTGTAGCGATGTCCGTCTGAGGTCAGCTCGGCATACCCCAAACAGAAACCACAGCCGGTGCGTGCCGCATCATCAAACAGCGGCTGGACGACATCGTTGGGCATCGAGGTCTCGAAATAGCTGTCGTGGCCGTCGAGATCGGGGGTGTACCACCTCGGGAAAAAGGTGGTGAGCGCAAGCTCGGGAAAGACAACCACATCACAGCCGACGTCAACGGCCTCGGCATGCAGCCGACGAAGGCGTTCGACGACCTGCTCACGTGACTCATCGCGAGCAATCGGGCCCATCTGCGCTGCGCCGACGGTCACTATCCGTGTCATCGTGCAATCCCTTCATCTTGGAGGTGACGATCTGTAGCGAGGTCGACCATGACGTCGGCGAGAAGTTGACATCCCAGCGCCAGATCGTCCACGGCCGTGTCCTCGGCGGGATTGTGGCTGATGCCCCCGATGCTCGGCGTGAAGATCATCGCGGTCGGGCACATACGCGCCAGCATCTGCGCGTCGTGACCAGCACCAGATGGCATCACGACCGGCTCCTCGCCTCGTCGACGAGCAGCCGCCACAACGGTTGCCACCACACGTTCGTCGAAGACCACCGGCTCAAAACGGGCCAGCGTCTCCGTGCTGACACTCACACCCTCAGCCGCAGCAACCCGGTGCAACTCGTCATCAACACGTTGTTCGACCTCTCGCAGCACCTTGTCGTCGGTATGGCGGACGTCAATGGTGAACGTCGCCGATGCCGGAATCACATTGATCAGGTTCGGGTGTAATTCGACCCGGCCCACCGTTGCCACCTGCGGCGCACCGATCTCCACCGCAACGGATCGCAGAAACGCCGTCATATGCCCAACGACGAACATCGGATCGCAGCGCATCGACATCGGTGTGGTACCCGCATGATTTGACACCCCTCGCAGCTCAACTGCAGTCCACGAGATCCCCTGCACTCCGGTCACCGCACCAACACGTCGACCCATCTGCTCGAGTACAGGACCCTGCTCGATATGCAATTCAACAAAAGCGTGCGGTGCCGGGCCAGGGCAAGGAGCGGCACCCAAATAACCGATGCGCTCAAGCTCCGAACCCACAGTCGCACCCGTGCCATCTACTGCCACGATGCTCTGTGCCGCCTCCAATGCCATGCCCCCGGCGTACACCAAGCT
>RFST01000148.1 GCA_009923855.1 Actinomycetota bacterium | reverse complement strand
GCTGTAGTCGTTCGCGTAATTCACACCGACCTGCAATGCCAGGCTCACCACCGCCGCCAGCGCCACACGCCACCACACCACTCCATCGCGCGACGGGTCCTGGTCGACAAGGGCAAACGCGCACGCCGCCCCAACAGCCACCGGGACAACAGCCGCCGGCAGGGTCCGCGGACGGGCACCCACGATCCACAACCGGGCGCCTGATAGGGGTGTGTTCATGGCCGCATCATTGACGACTGCGCAAATGAGCACAACTCCAGCCACGATGGAGGGGTGCGTGAACTTGTCGCGATCGACCTTCCGGGCGGGCCGGACTTTGTCGATGCCCTCCAACGGGTGTGGGATGCCGGCGATGCTGCCTTCGTCATCGATCGTCGCCTCCCCGCCGCGGCGCGGACAGCACAACTCTCCGAAATCGCCCCGACGGCCGTGATCGACCAACATGGACGCAGCCACCTGCCCAACGGGCGCGGGGTGGATGACGGCGATGCACTCGTCGTGGCAACGAGTGGAAGCACGGGTACGCCGCGCGGCGTGGTGCTCACCCACGACGCCGTCGCTGCATCGGCAGACGCAACGTCGGCTCGGCTCGGCATCACCGCCGACGACCATTGGCTCGCCTGCCTGCCTCTTGCCCACGTGGGCGGTCTGTCCGTAGTGACACGCGCGTTGCAGGCTGGCACCGATCTCACCGTGGTCGACGCAGTCGACACCGATGTGATCGCTCACAGCACCGCCACGCGGATCTCGCTGGTGGCCACAGTGCTCGGCCGAGTCGATACCGCTCATTTCCGCACCGTGCTCATCGGCGGGGCACGTGCACCCGAGCAGCGCGCACCCAATGTCGTCACCACCTACGGCATGACCGAGACCGGCAGCGGCGTGGTGTATGACGGTGTGCCTCTTGACTCGTGACTGGGGGCGAGAAGGTGTGGCCCGAGCCGGTAGAAGCCGTTCTGGCGGACCACCCTGCAATTCGTGATGTCGTCGTCGTGGGGCTACCCGACGATGAGTGGGGGCACGTCGTGACCGCACTGATTGTCAGCGACGCTGTACCGCCTCTCGAAGAGGTCCGTGACCTGGTGAAGTCGCGCCTGCCTGCGTGGTGCGCCCCGCACCACCTGATCGCGATCGATGCTGTGCCGCGCACCGCGTTGGGTAAACCTCGCCGTGCAGACGCTGCGGCCCTGGCGTCACGGCACGGCTGACCACCTCGTCAGAACGAGGCGCCCCGCACTCCCGCTCCCCCATCGATCACATAGGTCTCCCCGGTAATCCACGCCGCGAGATCCGACGCGAGGAAGGTCGCGAGATTCGCGATGTCCGAGGGGTCGCCGAGACGACCGAGCGGGAGCTCTGCCGCGAGTCGTTCACCGAAGTTGTCCACGAGCACTTGCGCGAAGTCGGTCGTGACCAGGCCCGGCGCAATGCCGACGACTCGTGTCGGCCCGATCTCACCGGCGAGCTGTCGAGTGAGATGGATCAGGGCGGCTTTGGTCAGGTTGTACACACCGAGCGCGCCCTCGGTTCGCAGACCACCAACCGAAGCGATGTTGACGATGACGCCGGGTTGTTCGGCGAAGGCCAACCGGTGGGCAGCTGCGGACCACAGCAATGGACCCCGCAGGTTGACCTCGAAGGTCTTGTCCCATCGGGGCACATCCACCCCAAGGGTCGGCCCGTAATACGGGTTGGTCGCCGCATTGTTCACCAAGATGTCGAGCCGGCCGAAACGTTCAATGGTCGCGGCGATAGTGGCGTCGCCGCTGTCGGCATCACCAACGTGTGCCGCAATGACGTCCACCTCCCCGTCAATCTCTGCTGCGGTCGCTTCGAGGTCGGCCTGTTTACGTGATGTGAGCATCACCTTGGCGCCCGATGATGCCATGGTGGAGGCGATCGCGGCACCGATGCCCCGCGAGGCTCCGGTCACCAGTGCCACCTTGCCGGTGAGGTCGATCTGCATCCAGTCGAACCTAGTCGGCGATGGATTCGGGCTGGCGGTCGGCATCGGGTTCGACCTCGCACGACACTCGCACCGACCGCACACGGCGGCCTTCCACCTCGACCGCGGTGAGCCGACATGGGCCAACCTCAACCTCGTCTCCGACGACAGGTACGCGGCCAAGCGTCGAGAAGATCAGCCCACCCACCGAGTCGACATCTTCGGCTGCGATCGCCACCCCGAGAGCATCAGCGAGGTCATCGATGTTCAGACCACCGGCCACCAGCAGGTCGCCATCGGCGAGTCGTTCGATTTCCACCAGATCGTCGTCGTACTCATCGACGATCTCGCCGACGAGTTCCTCCAGACAGTCCTCAAGAGTGACCAGGCCAGCCACCTCGCCGTATTCGTCGGCCACGACAGCAAGATGGAATTTGCCCGCCTGCATATCACGCATCAGACGCGCCACCGGCTTGTTCTCCGGGACGAACGCCACCTGACGGGCCAGGTCGACGGCGGCGGCATCACCGCGTCCGTCGCGCTCGGCACCCATCAGGTCTTTGGCATATGCGAGACCCGTGATGTCGCTCTCGTCGGCGCCGAGGACCGGAAGTCGCGAGAAGCCATGCTCGATGGCGAGATCGAGGGCCGCGGCAACGGTCGCATCATTGGGCACCACGACCATGTCGGGGCGCGGCACCATGATTTCGCGCACGACGGTGTCGCCGAACTCGATGATCGATTCGATCAACTCTCGTTCTTCGTGTTCGATCACGTCACCTTCAGCGGCGGCTTCAACGATGCCGAGGAATTCCTGCTCGCTGACGAATGGCCCCTGTTCAAGTCCGCGGCCGCGCACGATCACGTTCGTCAGGCCGATGAGCGCACGCGACACGAGTCGCAATGGGCCGAACGCAACAAGCGCACGAATCGGGCGAGCCGATATCAGCGCTGCGCGGTCGGGATGCAGCACGGCATAGGTCTTGGGTACCGCCTCGGCCAACACGAAGAACACCACCACGTTCAAGGTGACACCGATCACCACACCGACACCACCGAAGAGACGCCCAGCGACAATGCCGGTGAGGGTGGCTTGGACGGTCTGGCAGATGTTCACGCTGAGCAGCAACGGATTGATCCAGCGTTCGGGCTGCTCGACGAGCATCTGCAGGCTGGCCCCAGCTCGTGGGTTCTCCTCAGCGATGGCGGCAGCACGCGGCTTGGTCATCTTCGACAAGCCCATCTCGGCCACAGCCAAAAAAATCAAGATGCCGAGAATCACCACGATCGTGATGATCATCGCGGTATCAGCGCCGGTCATGTGTGCTCCTGTCGGAACGCGGCCGGTACTGGCCCGTTCCAGTGGTGGGTTTCGAGCAGGCGACGCTCGAGCGCCCGCATCCGTTCGGTGTCGTCATCGCCGGCATGGTCATGCCCGATGAGATGCAATATGCCGTGGACGACGAGGAGCGCGATCTCATCGTCAAAGGTGCCCGCATGCTCGGGAGCCTGATCGCGTGCCACTTCCGGGCATACGACGATGTCACCCAGCATCGACGGCACATCACCGGTGGGGTCTGCATCTCCGTCGATTGGGAAGGCCAACACATCGGTGGCCGCACGCACGCCGAGAAATTCGCCTTTCAGACGAGCGATGGTGTCGGCATCAACGAAGGTCAGCGACATCTCTCCCGTGACACCAAGATCGTCGATGACGGCCGCAGCGAGTCGCGCCCATCTATCGACATCGACGTCGACGGCGCTCTGGTCGTCGTGGACAACGACCGGCGACGCGACGTCGGCGGGACTCGACGGGTCAGCCACGTCCGCCTCGCTGCGTGGCATTACGTTCGTATGCGGCCACGATGTCGGCCACGATGCGGTGGCGAACAACATCGGCCGCTCCGAGATGGACGAACTCGAGGCCGTCGATGCCGTCGAGCGTGTCGGCCAAGCGATGGAGGCCACTGCGTCCGTTCGGAACATCGATCTGTGTGGTGTCACCGGTGACCACCACCTTGGACCCGAAGCCAATGCGGGTCAGGAACATCTTCATCTGCTCGGGAGTGGTGTTCTGCGCCTCGTCGAGAATGATGAACGAGTTGTTCAACGTGCGGCCGCGCATGAACGCGAGCGGCGCCACTTCAACGGTGCCACGGTCAAGCAGTTTCTGAGCCCCATCGGAATCGACCATGTCGTAGAACGCGTCGTAGAGGGGGCGCAGGTAGGGGTCGATCTTGGCCATGAGATCGCCCGGTAGGAAACCGAGCCGCTCTCCCGCTTCAACAGCTGGCCGGGTGAGGATGATGCGTTGTACCTGCTTGGCCTGCAGCGCCCGCACCGCCATCGCCACCGCCAGCCAACTCTTGCCGGTGCCCGCAGGCCCAATGCCGAAAGTGACCACGTTCCGGGCGATCGCATCCACATACCGCTTCTGGCCGGCGGTCTTGGGATGCACGCTGCGCCCACGGGTGCCGCGCAGAACTTCATGGGTCAGCACCTCGCTGGGACGCTCGTCGGCGTCGACCATGCTGATCACCCGCGTGAGCACCGTGTCGTCGAGTGTTTGACCTCGTTCGACGAGGCGCACAAGCTCACCAAACAGCCGGCCGACAACCTCGGCGCGACTGCCACGAGCCGCGACCTCGTTGCCACGCACGGTGATCTCAGTGTCGGGGAATGCGGCCTCAATCTGGCGGAGGTTCCGGTCCCGTGGCCCCACGAGCGCGGCCAACAGGTCCTGGCCCGGCACGACCACCCTGATCAGGGAATCGGTGG
>RFST01000147.1 GCA_009923855.1 Actinomycetota bacterium | reverse complement strand
GCCACATCTTCCCGTTGCAGGCCCGCGAGGGTGGTGTGTTGAAACGTGCCGGGCACACCGAGGCCGCCGTGGATCTCGCGCGTCTCGCCGGGCGCGCGCCCGCGGGCGTTCTCTGCGAACTGGTGAACGACGACGGGACGATGATGCGCGGCCCCGAATTACGGGCCTTCGCCGATGAACACGGCCTGCCGTTCATCTCGATCGCCGATCTGATCCGCCACCGAAGCCGAAGCGAGAAACTGGTTGTCCGCACTGCCGATGCGCGAGTTCCCACCGCCTTCGGCGAGTTCCGGTGCCACGCGTTCCAGAGCATTCTGGATGGCCAGACCCACCTCGCATTCGTCATGGGAGACGTCGCCACCACCACCCCTGATGATGCAGTGTTGGTGCGGGTGCACAGCGAGTGCCTGACCGGTGATGTGTTCTCCAGCGTTAAATGCGACTGCGGACCACAGCTGGACGAAGCCATGCGACGCGTGGCCGAGGCCGGTCGAGGCGTGATCGTCTATCTACGGGGTCACGAGGGGCGCGGCATCGGTATCAGCCACAAACTCCGCGCCTACGCCCTGCAGGACACCGGCTACGACACCGTTGATGCAAACACCGAACTTGGGCTGCCGGTCGACTCGCGCGAGTACGGCATCGGCGCGCAGATCCTTGTCGATCTCGGTGTGACGAACCTCAAACTCCTCACGAATAACCCTGCGAAGTACGGAGGCCTTGACGGCTTCGGCATCACCATTGCGGGACGCGAAGCCATCCACGTCCCCATCCACCCTGAAGCCGAGCGTTACTTGCGCACCAAGGTGGAACGGATGGGACATCTCATTCCCGACGATGCCCTCACCCCGGCGCCGCTCGACGTTCCCGATGGCGGTCACGGATGAGCCACAACCTGTCATCGGGTGTCACGGCTGACATCGATGGCACGGGCTATCGCGTCGCACTCGTATGTGCGCGCTTCAACGATCTCATCGTCAACCGCTTGCGCGACGGCGCCATCGACGCTCTCGTCGCCCACGGTGTTGCCGCGGCAGATATCACCACCATCTGGATTCCTGGTGCTCTCGAGGCTCCCCAGGCGGTGCGAGCAGCCTGCGACTCCGGGCGTTTCGATGCGGTCATCGCGCTCGGCACAGTGATACGCGGTGACACGTACCACTTCGAGATCGTGGCCGAGACCAGTGCACTCGGCATCGATCGGGTGGCGACGAGCAGCCCCGTGGCTGTGACCAATGGGATTCTCACCGTCGACACCGTGGAGCAGGCCGACGTCCGTTCGGCTGATCTGCGCCAACTCGGCGCGGACACCGACGCAGCACGCGACGATGTCGGCGACTCAGCCGATACTGCCGATGCAGACATAACGACGGATGCCCCCGTGCTCACCAACAAGGGCGCAGAGGCGGCACTCGCAGCACTCGACCTCGCTGCAACACTCGCCGCACTGCGTGCACCGTGACCATCTCGCATACGCATCCGTCCCAGTAGGGTTCGGGCATGGTCCCCTCACATGAACTTGGCCCCTTCTTCGAGGATTTCACACCTGGTGGCGTTGTGCCTCCACTCCCCTCGCTCACGCTGACCGAAGCCGACAACACGTGGTATCGCGCCGTTACCGGCGACCAGCACGCCCTCGTCGCTGATGCGGGTCTGTACTCATCGGTGTCGGGTTCGAGTGGTCGCCTCGCCCACCCGGGCTTGGTCATGCACGTATCGATCGGACAGACGACCAACGCAACCCGCCGAGCGATCGCCAATCTGTACTACCGCTCGGTGAGAGTTCTGCGGCCGGTGGAGATCGGTGAGACGCTGCGAACCACCACGACCGTTCTCGGTATGCGTGAGGGGTCACCCAAAGGCGATCAGCACCGCGGGAAGGTGTGGCTCGGTATCCGCACCGATGCCGATGCAGGCCCAGTGTTGGCATACGAACGTTGCGCGCTCATCCCCGCGCGTGCCGGCGGCACAGGTCACGCCGATGACATCCCCGGGCCCTCCGAACCGGGTGACCTCGCCGATCTCATCGATGCCGTACCCGGCTGGGATCTCAGTTCTCTACCGGCCGAGGACTGGACGTCTGGTGATGTCCGCGTGGACCCACTGCGTGACCACATCGACCTCGCGGCGCCATTTGCCCGCAGCACGTTCAACCAGGCTGCCGTCCATCGTGACGCAACGACAGGCCCTGGCGGGCGGCGCCTCGTGTACGGGGGTCACGTGCAAGCCATGGCACAGGCATCGCTCAGTCGGGTGTGCCCCTCGATGAGCCATGTTGTTGCTTGGGACGGATGCGATCACCTCGCGCCAACGTTCGAAGGTGACCTTCTCGAGTTCGATCATCGGCTGGTGGACACCTGCGCTGCCGGATCTGGTCGCCTGCTCCGCTTGGAGACCACCGCGACGATCGTGGGCGACGAACCGAGCACGGTCCTGCGCTGGACCCCTGTGGTCTGGGCCCGCTGAGCCCATCACAACGAGCGCCTATCCGCGAGCGGCGCTCGTTGTGATGCGACGATCTGGATGTGACGCGACGCGAACACCTCGGCCTGTGGGCAGCGGTTGGCCTTGCGTCGCTGGCTGCTTGCGCGGCCCGCATCTGGGCGCCGGCCACATCGACCCGTGATCGCCATCGCGGCCTCGCTCGGTGGTTCACCGAGGGCACGCGCCCGCTCATCGGCCCCGCAGATGCGACGGGCAATCCCGGACACGTCATGGAGTGGGCCTCTGGCGGGGTTGTTGGCCGGGGCACCGCTGCAGCGGTGCTCACCATCGCACTGCTCGCTGCAGTAGCCACTGCCACCTATCGACTGGGCGCGCGACGACTCAGCGGGGTGTGGCCCGCACTGCTGACTGCGCTGACGATGACCGCATCGGCGGTCTGGGTGAGTGAGTCTGCCGTCGCTGGACCAGTGCTGGTGGCCGTTGCAGCCACTCTGTGGGCGCAGGTCGTCATCACCTCCCCTCGGCCGACGCCATGGCTTGTCGTGGGACTATTGGTGGGGGTTGCTCTGTGGGCTACCCCCGCAGCACTCGTCATCGTGGCCGCACTGCTGGCCTCCGCAGGTTCGACACGAACACGCCCGGACACCACCGGTGCAGTGCTGGTGACGGCGGGCCTTGCTATCGGGGCGCTACCGCGCATTTTGACGAGCGTGCGCGATGGTGCCGATGGCCTCGGCGATCTGATGCAATCGATCGGCTGGTCGGCCGCCCGCTGGGAGTCTGCGGCCGATGCGCTCTGGGCGGCGTGGATCACCTCAGATGACAGCGCCCGGCGGTGGCCCCTTGTCGCTGCTGTTGCTGCCGCTATTGCTGTTCCCGCACTTGTGATGTTGTGGCGCCGCCCATCGGCGCGCGACACCATGCTGGTACCACTACCAGTGGCGGTTGCGGTACTGGTGGTGTGTGGCCCAGGGGCCGACACAGTCACCTGCGTAGCAATGACCGCTCCGTCTATGGCGTGGTGGGTCACGGTGGCGCTGTCGGCCCTTCCCCAACGCTCCCGCCCAACCGTCAGCGCTGTCGTGCTGGCGGGGATATCTGCGGTCATGGCGATTGGTGTGGTCACAACCGAACCGGTGATCAGCAACAAGGATCGCGACGACCTCGTGGCTCTCGAGTCGTCTCTCGTCGGCCTCGGTGCGGGTGCCATCAGGGTGGAGTCATCATCTGCGTGGGCGGTGATCGCAACGGTCGATCTACCGGCCACCTCCGAACGGCTCGATCGACCATCGTTGAGTGAGGCACCCCGTCGGACTGCGGTGATAGTCGACCTCGTCGACGGTGAGGCCGTCTGGACAACCGTCGTTGATGCTCTCACCGTTACCGGCGGGGTCGATCTTGCGGACAGCGGTCGCTGGCGTGCTGCAGTGACCGATTCCGCCAACGTTGCCGCGCTCACATTCACGATGAACGAATAGCCACGCACTGGCACCAGCGGCCCTGGCGTCAGTATTTGTTTGACGTGCTGTCAGTTCAGACGGTCAACGGTGGCGCTGAGCGCGGTATCGAATTCATCAATCGAGTATTGGCGAGCACGTTCACGTGCTGCAATCGACATCTGCTCCAGACGCTGTGGGTCAGCCAGCAGCGCACGGGTCGCCTCCGTCAACTCGGCGACGGTGTGCCAATGGATGCCGTCAATTCCGTCCCGCACGATCTCGGCGGCGAACACCATCGGCACACATCCAGCGGACATAGCTTCAACCACCGCGATACCGAAGTGTTCGAATCGATCAGGATGGCGAGCAGAGTCCTCCCCGATACCACCGGCATGCCAGAACAACGCGGCGGCCGACAAGCGGTCGATGACCTCATCACGGGTCACATTGACGCGCACATCGATGTTGTGGCCGACCGCAGCGCGGCGCAGTCCGAGGACATAGTCCCGACTCTGACCGTCCGCGCCACCGACGAGCGACAGAGCAATGTCGTCTGCGCCATCGGCCTCGATGGAGCAGAAGGCATCGAGGAGCACATCTTGTTTCTTGCAGTGCCCAAATCGGCGGTCGAAGAACCGCCCCACCGACACGATGCCCGAACGTTCGCTGACGGCACGACCAACTATTGGCTCGACAGGCGGATAGAGCACCTCTGCTGCGCATGGCCACAGCCGTTCAACCCACTGTGCGGTGTACCCAGAGTTCGCGCACACCGTCGTATAGCTCTGCACCCAGCGCACATCACGCCGGCGACGAGCCAGGCCATCACGTACCCCACTCAATGCCGGCGGTAGTTGGGAT
>RFST01000146.1 GCA_009923855.1 Actinomycetota bacterium | reverse complement strand
GGGTCGCTCTTCGCTGCGATGGCGATCGGCAGCATCCTTGCGTCGTTGCTGGCAGGTCGTCTCGTCGATCGAATGCCGGGGCACCTCGTACACGCTGGGTGCTTGCTCGCGATCGCGGCCGGCATGTTGGTGATGCCCCATCTCGGTTCGTTGCTTCCTGCGCTCGCGGTATTCGCGTTGCTCGGCGGCGCCGCGGCGGCCATTGATGTGGTCGACAACACCTTGCTGATGTGGCATAAGGGTGCCGACGTTGGGCGTTCGATGAATCTGATGCACTTCTCGTTCGGCATCGGTGCACTCGCCGGTCCGGCGATCGTGGCTGCCGGGCTTGCAGTGGTCTCGCTGGGGACATCGCTGGTGGCGATTGTCCTGGCGGTGTGGGCTGTGATGGTGCCATCGCCACGTCGGGCCGAGGTTGCACGTGATGAGCAAGGCGATGCCACACGCGCCGTGCTCATCGTGGCGTCGGTGTTCTTCTTGTTGTATGTGGGATACGAGGTGACGTTTGCCGGGTGGGTGTTCACCTATGGCGAGGCGACCGGCCTCGCGGGTGCGGCGCCAACGGTTCTGGTCACCATGTTCTGGGTGTTGTTCACCGGTGGGCGTCTGCTGTCGGCTGTGGTGGTTGGACGTGTGCGACCGCGCACGGTCATGGTGTCATCGATCGGACTTGCCGTTGTTGCTGCGGTGCTGCTCGTGATCGGCGACGGTGCTGCGTGGGCGGTGTGGCCGGGCACGATGCTGCTGGGTCTTGCTCTCGCACCGCAGTTCCCGGTGATGTTTGCCTATCTCGAGCGTCGGGTGCATTTCACCGGATCAGACACGTCGTTATTTATCGCATCGGCAGGTGTGGGCGGTGCGGTGTTTCCGTTCGCCACGGGTGCGGTGTTCGACGCGGCTGGGGCGTCCGTGGTGCCGTGGATGGTGTTGGCACTTGCGGTCGCTGTCGCCGGATCGTTCGTAGCGATCGACCGACGCTTTCGCCACTGAACACCTTCGGCGAGACCAGTCGCATGAACCGCGAGCACGATACGTGCGAGGGCTGACCTGCGGCGTTCAGTGCGTGTGTTCGGTGCTGTTGTCGATCACACGCGACGCGACGATCGGCAGCATCTTCACGGCGATCATCGGAGCTTCTTCGAGGACCCCACCGAATGAACGGCCGTCGATGTGCAACACGGTGACGTCGGTCTTCGCCGTCACGGTGGCGTCGCGGCGAGCATGGGTGAGCAGCGCCATCTCACCGGCGAAGCCACCAGGACCGATATCGGCCACGTGCTCTCCGCCACGGCTCACTTCAAGGGTGCCAGAGGCCACGACGAACATCTCATGAGCGGTCTCGCCCTCACGGATCAGTGTGTATCCGGCCTTCAGATCGAGCTCGGTTGTTGCCTTGGCAACGACGTCGAGGTCGTCAGAGTCAAGGTCGCTGAACAGTGGAACCTGAGTGAGATGTGCGTGATAGCTGTGGGCCATTGAAATTCCCCCTTGTGAATGTGTCCCCGATCGCAGACCATAACCGCTGCGCACCTGAGGACCGAATACGCGACAGTCACCTGCTCGGTGACGCGATGCCGCCCAGCCCGGGGTGCGGCGCCGGAGTCAGTCGTCCGGAATGACTGGTCGGGTCATGTCCGTCACCCAGTCGAGGTAGTCAGTGGTGCCGGCCACGATCGGCACGGCGGTGATTGCGGGTACGTCGTAGGAGTGCAGATCCACCACCGTGTCGACGAGATCGCCGATGCGATCGCTTGTGGTCTTCGCCAACAGAAGGATCTCCGGGTCGTTCTGCACCTGCCCATCCCAGGTGTACACGGAATGAATCGGCAGCCGTTGCACACAGGCGGCCAGACGGGTATCCACCAAGGTGCTGGCGATGCGGTGCGCTTCATCCTCGCTGCCACAGGTGATCTGCACCTCGACGTGGCTCAGTTCCGCGCTGTCGTCGGCGTCCATCGCGGCCATGTCGGCAATGGCCGTCAACAGATCGGTGACGTCATCGGGCAGCTCATCGTCGGGGCTCTCGTCGGTTGCATCGTTGTTGTGGGTGTCATCACTCATGTCGGCTTCGCCTCTCCCGATACATCCTTCTCACTGTTCGTTGCTCACACAACTCATCACGGTTGTGTTGCCGTGCACCGTGCCTATGCGTAGATCGCGCACCACTATCGACCGAGCGGCACGTTGATCTCTTGGTGTGGCGCACCGATGTCTGTGATCAATGTCCGCGATCGATGTACATCGCTGTTGCATATCCCATCATGGACGTGGGCCCAGGCTGTCACTGCGCCGTGTGACCGCTCATCGCGGCGATGCTGTGTGATCCCCGAGCAGTTGTTCACGACTCTGCTGCGTCGACACCGCCTGGTTCCCACATCGTTGCCTGGTATCCGGCACCGAGTCCGTCGGCGATGTCGCACACGGGGGTCGTCGAGTTGGTGTGGCCATGCAACAGTTCGGCACCACTTGGGTAGGAACCTGGCGCTGGCCATGTATCGGGTTCCCAGGTGGCGCTGCGCCGTAGTGCTTTGCCGCAGTGCATGAAGCACGTGTCGACATCGACGGTGATGGCGATGTTCGGTATGCGGCCATCGATAGCGCACAGTTCACGGATATCGGCGTCGGTCGTCACCGCAGCCTGACCGTTCACGCGAAGGGTCTCGATACTGCCGGGCACCATGAACAGCATCGCCACCGCTGGTGCGTCCACCAGATTTCGGTAGGAGTCGATGCGGTTATTGCCGGCAAGGTCGCCGAACGCCAAACGGGTGGGGGAGATCACCTTCACGAACCCCGGGTCGCCACCTCGCGGTGATGCATCCACGCGCTCGTGAGCAGCGGTGGCCAAGACGAATAGTGGGGCGGCGGCAATGAAGCCGGCCGCAAGGTCATCGATGTGGTCGATCTCTTTGGTGATGGCCCGCCCCGACGGCTCGCGGAACATCGTGCGCAAGGTGGCGGTGTCACGGATCGCATCAGCGCTCATATCGGCACAGTAGACGTCACAACGGTTGATCACCGCGGCTGTCGTTGATGGTCGCGACTGTGGGGGCAGTGCGCCGTTGTCCGTGAGTGATGCTGGTCGTGCGTGATGTTGATCACGCCCACACCTGCGACGATGCACGTCTATGCGCGTGCCTGCTACATCACGCAAGCCCGCCGCACACGGTTCGTCAGACGCAACCCAGCATTTGTTCGACCGATACGTAATGGTGGATTGGAGCGCCGCGTCATCGCCGCGCCTAGGACGCGACTCAATCTGGATTGCCGAACGCACGCCTGACAGTGGCGCCACTGACCCGGTGAACATTCCCACCCGTGCCGCCGCGATGGCCGCGCTCACCGATCTGGTCACGACGACTGGTGACGAGCGAGTGCTGATCGGGTTCGATTTCACCTTCGGTTATCCAACGGGCACTGCGGATCTCATCATCGGTGGAGAGCCGGGGGCGACGTGGGCCGACGTGTGGCGCTGGATGGCCGAACACATCGCCGACGACGAGAACAATCGCAATGACCGTTTCAACGTCGCCGCACAACTCAATGCCGACATCGAGAATCGCACCGGTATCGCACCGTTCTGGGGGTATCCGGGCCGTGAACGCTCCGACGCGTTAAGCCGCACCCGACCGTCGATCTGGAGTGGGGAGGCCACGGCCACTGGTGTGCGTGCAACGGCATCAGGGTTCGCCGCCCACGAGTACCGGATTGCTGAAGAACGGGTGCGCGCTCGTGGTCATCGGCCGTTCCCTGCCTGGCAGTTGGCCTACCCCGGCAGCGTCGGCAGCCAGATGATGCTCGGCATGCATCACCTCGAACGTTGGCGCCACGATGCCCGCCTCGAGAATCGGGTGCAGGTGTGGCCATTCGACACCGGCGTCGGCGTGGCCTCAGGTGCGGTCGATCCCGGCACCGTTCTCGTGGCCGAGGTGTGGCCGTCGATGTTCGATGTCGATCGTGCACGCCACGAGGTTCTTGACGCGGCACAGGTACTCACCGTTGTGGACCTTCTGGCCGCGGCCGATGCGAACGGCACCTTGGCCAACTGGTTCGCTCCCGATCTCACCGAGCAGGAACGCAAACGGGTCCTCACGGAAGAAGGCTGGACCCTTGGGGTGATGTAGACACGGTCTAATTTCCCTGCGCGGGTTCGCTAGTCCTGCGGTGTGCCGCGAGCGATCGCTTCGGCCGTTGCGATGACCTCACGAACCGGCACACCGGTTGCGGCTGCCACCGCTGCGGCGTCGTCGAATTCCACGTCCATGCGACCGATATGTGCCGCGATCTTGACGCGTACCGGGTGTCCATCTACATCAACCGTGATCTCGTGGCGTTGTTGCGGCCAGCGGCGCACCCGGTGGGCACGCACACCGAGCGAACCGGTCTCGGTCACGATCGTGTCGCGCACCGCGGCCAGACGGGCCTCATCGCAGAGGGCGTGCACGGTGTGAGCGGGTCGGCCCTTCTTCATGATGATCGGTGTGATCCACGCGTCGAAGGCACCGACGGCCAGCAGGCGCTCAACGGTGTGGGCAAGAACCTCACCGGTCACATCGTCCACGTTCACGCTGACCTCCACGGCGGGACTTCCTGCCGGGGCGGTGTCACCGTCGACAGATGCGCTCACCGCGGCATCGACAGCAATGTCGAGATCGCCGAGAACCACTTGGACAACATTCGGCCGTCCGGCAACATCGGCCGTGCCGGCGCCGTAGCCGGTGGCGATGACCTGCATGGGGGGCATGGCGCCTGGTCGTGG
>RFST01000145.1 GCA_009923855.1 Actinomycetota bacterium | reverse complement strand
CACGGACGCGACCATGTCGGCTGTGGTGAGCGTGACCGCGTCGATGCGATGGATGCCGGCCATGGGGTCAGTTTCGCTGACAGTGTCGTGTGGCGCCACCGTCAAGGCGGCGGGACACAGATTGAGGTGGAGCGATCACTGCGGTGTGTCGTGCCGTCGAAGGCGTCGAACAGCATCGCGTGAGGGGAGGTAACACGGGTATCTGTCGGCGGCGACGGCGGCGCAATATTTGGAGTAGGACTGCGGTCGGTGGCCGTGTCGAAGAAGTAACTCTGTGGTGGGCCCACGATGCTCAGGTGATTTCACTTCGATGACGGCGGCGTCGGGAAGAAGCAATGTTGCCCCCTGTTGGCCGGTGGCGGTGACGTCGGTATCAATTGTGATGCGTTCACCGCGCGACGGCGCCACAAGCGTGATGCGCTGATAACTGAGAAATGTTGTGGTTCGCGGATGGGCATGATGGGGGACGAGGCCGTGACGATCGAGATGGGTGACGACCCATGCGTACTCGGCATCGTTGAGAGTGGCGGTGTGGTTGTCGCGGACTCGGCGCTCTTTGATGGTGCGGTCGCGGCCACTGCGGACCTTGAGCTCCAACTGGGTGGTAGCGGATGCCGGATACTGCCGCGATCGAATCTTGAAACGTCGATGACGTCGTTGAACGTGATGGCGAAACGACATCAAGTCATGATCGAAATAGATGTTTGAGTACACAAACGAGCTGTCGGCACCGATGGTGAGTTGGCTCCACAGTCCGGTGAAGCGAAGATCGTTAAGGACGGGGCCGAGCTCATGACGAGGGATGACGTATTTCGTATCGACACGGTTGCGAAGCGCCGCCACAGCGTCCATCGTGTCGAGGTCGATCGGGGTGAAATGGTCTGCGGGAACGACCGGTGAGCCGACCATCACGGCGGGGTAGTTGAGTCGGTGTGCTGGCGTGCCACGGTGACCTCAAGGCGCATTGTGTCGCGTGCGAAGTCGATGTCGCGTACGTGCACGTCACGCACAGCGGCGCCAAGACGTTCGCTGATGTGAGCCACAAGGGCGGTGTCGTCGGTGATGACCCGGTCAAGCTCGATGCGTGTGGTGACCCAACGGCGGCTGGGGTGATGGCCGCCACCAGCGTCGATCAGCAACATGACGCCGACGAGGATCGCCGCGAAGGTGCATTTCACACCGAAGTCCATACCTGAAAGCCCGCTCATCAAACCGAGGACAAGCGACACCATCGTGTACCCAATTTCAACTTGTCCCGATTCGTTGGATCGCAGCCGGACGATGGACAGCACGGCGAAGAGGCCGAAGCCGACCCCGATGTTGAGCGGAGCGGACGTGCCAAGTGCAGCGGCGACGGTGAACAAGCTGATGTTGAACGCCACATACCCAATGACTTGGTCCCAGCGGCGATGACGGCGGTAGTAGCCAGCGAAGACGAGAATGCTGAGCGCAGCAAGGTTCATCGCCAGGTCACGCACGAGTTCGGCGATATCAAGTTGTGCCACGGCAACCTCCGTCGGTGATCGTGTCGGACAGCCCTGTGGTGGGGCAACCTACACTTTGGGCGATGTCTGGTGATGTGATCTCACCAGTGGCAGTGGCTCGTCGGCTGGCTGTCGGGCTGGCGATGGTGGTAGGTGCCGCATGTTCCGCGTCGGGTCCGTCAGATCGTGCCGAAACATTGTCGGTTGACACGACGCCGTCGGTGTCGTCGGGTGATGACGCGCCGGTGGCCACGACGACGAATGTCGTGGAGGTTCCTGTTGTCGAGGTTGTCCGCCTCAATGAGGTGCACTACCACCCACCTCGCGATGCTGATCTGTTGGAGTTCGTCGAGGTGGTGAATCTGGGTGGCCAGCGTGTCAACCTCCAGGATTGGTGCATTGATGGAACCGGGTTCTGCTGGGAGGCGGTGACGCTACTTGAACCTGGCGAGGCTGCGATCGTCACCTTCAGCGATGATGACCGGCGGTTGTCGAATGGCGGCGAGACGGTGGCGCTCGTGGATGCGCTCGGTCAGCGTGTCGATGAGGTGACCTATTCCGATGATGGGGCATGGCCCACGGTTGCCGACGGTGGTGGCGCATCGCTGCATCGTGTGAGCGCTGGCACAGATGTGGGGTCGTGGCAGGCAGCGCTGCCAACCCCGGGTGTTGTGGCCGCAGGTGAGGGTGCGGTGGTCGTCGGTGATGTTGTGGTGACCGAGGTGTATTACCACGCTGTTGACGACGACCCGTCTGCGGCGTTCATTGAGGTGATGAATGTGTCGGCAGCGGCTGTTGACCTTCAAGGTTGGTGCGTGGTTGGAACACCAGCGTGTTGGGATGAGCCGACTGTGCTCGGCCGGGGTGAGGCGTTCAGCACTGGTGGGTGGTTCGCCAACGGCGGGTTGTCCCGTTCGGGCGAGCGATTACACCTGATGGATACCACGGGCCGAATCCACGACACCGTTGTATACGAGGATCATGGCGACTGGCCCGCGCTGGCCGACGGGTATGGGTGGTCGCTATCCCGGCGTGATGTGACCGAATCGGGAGCTCTGGCAGGTAACTGGGATGCGGCTGTGCCAACGCCGGGGGTGTACGACGACACCGTCGCTGGCTCGGTCCGGCCGTTGTTCAGCGATATCGACTACACCAGCTCGCCGTTGCCGGGTGACGAGGTAGCGATCACCGCGGCTGTGTCGGGTCTTGACGTGGTGCAGGTTCACTACCGCATCGATTTCGGCGATGAGGTTGTTCTGCCAGCTAACTATGACGGTGAGCGTGTTGACGTGACCTTGCCGGCGGCTCACGCTGGGGCGCTCATACGGTTCCGGCTCGTTGGGGTCGCTGCGGGGGAGGAGCTTGCTCGGTGGCCACGGTTGGGCGATGGCCAGGTGTATGGCGGGACGGTTGTGACCGATCTCGATGCCGATGCGACTGCGCTTCCACGGTTGCAGCTCTTCGCTGAGGACGAGGTGTGGCAGGAAGCGCGGCGGAATACGCGCCTGCATGGAAACGAGGGTTATCCGGTGGTGCTCGCTTTTGATGGCGAGATCATCGACAACGTGCTCATTCGAATTAAGGGGAATCAGGCGCGGTCGAACACGAAGAAAAAGTGGAAGGTGATGCTGCCGGCCGGGCAGCACTGGGATGCTGGCGGTCTGCTCCGGTCACCGGTCGATCAGTTTGATCTGCTGCCCGCGGCCACCGACAAGTCGTTTTCTCGAGAGATCTTGGTGTCGGACATGCAAGAAATGGCGGGTGGCTTGTCCCAGCAGGTTCTGCCGATGAGGGTTGAGGTCAACAACGAGTTCTTTGGGCTCCACATGTACGGCGAATCACCTGATGGTGATTGGCGTGACCTCATGGGGTTCAGCGATGAGGTGTATGTCTGGAAAGCAGAGATTTTGAGTTTTTTGCGCTCTCGCGACCTCGATCTCGATGCCGGTACGTTTGCTCGGCATTACGAGCGGATTACACAGGGCTGGAGAGATGACAACGATGAGCTTCTTCGCTTGTTGATCGACACGCTTGACACCGTGCAAGACCACGAGCTGGAAGAGTGGGTGTTCGCCAATGTTGATGTGCCGCAGGTGGTGAACAGCCTCGCGACAATGAGGATCGTTCAGCACAGTGAGTGGCAGCACAAGAACTATTTTGTGGCGTTTGACCCTCAAGATGGTCGTTGGCGGCTCATTCCGATTGATTTCGATTTGACGTTTGGTCGGTACTACGCCAGCCCCTGTAACGCACGCTGCGACACGATCACGGCGTGGCCGTATCTGGATTATCCCGATGGCAATCGGCTTGCGCGTGCGTTGTTGCGTAATGAGATGTTCCGGTCTCTTGTTGATCGTCGAACGAGGGAACTAGCCGAGGTGTATCTGGCGCCTGGGTTGCTGGAGGAGCGGCTCGCTGAACTACTCGATGTGATGGGTGATGACGCAGCTGATGATCGTGCACGCTGGTCGGTGTATGGGGATCAGCAGAGCATGGTCCGCGCGCAAGAGTTGATGACCCGGTATTTCATTGAACCCAAGCGTGAGATGTACCTCGGGGAGAACTCGAGGCTTCCCGATCCGCAGCCTGTTTCACCTGCGGTCAGCGTTAACGAGGTCGTCACCGACGATGCCGGGCAGGTGTTGCAGGCCACACTTGTCAATCGGGAATCGGTTGCGGTTGACATGTCGGGACGCGTCACGCCTGAGATTGATGCGGTACTCCCAGCCGGCCTGGTTCTGCCGGCGGGGGGTTCGTGCGTGATCGTGTTCGAACGGGTACCGGTGACGGCGTCGCAGGTTGGCGAGTTCGTAGTGATGGCCCACCGGTTGGTTGATGCCGATGCTGATTGAAGCCGTTCGCGTGTGCCAGCCAAGCCTCGCCGTCATGGCCGATAGCCTGCGACAGGCGGGCGCATAGCTCAGTTGGCTAGAGCGCTTCCCTTACAAGGAAGATGTCGGGGGTTCGAATCCCTCTGCGCCCACTTTGGTTCCGGTGAATTGCCGCGTTCCCTTTTGTTATGCAGGTTTCCAGTTGTCCGGGTTGTTGTTCTTGGGTTGCACACTACAGGTCGGTTGACCCCCGAAACGCCCACGGGGAAGTGCTCAACTTCTAAAGTAGGTGCAAATGAAGGCGTCTGAGATGATTTGCATCTCCGTCGGGCTGCTTCCGCTGCCGGCAACAGTTGTCGCAGCCCTGCTCGGCGATGAGTCAGCCCCGGTAGGCTCAGCGCTGGGGTGTGCTGCCCTCGCTGTGCTTTACCTCGCAGTCGTGCGGTGGAAGCTCAGGAAGCAGGGTGTGCCGTTTTGGTGCTGGGCTGCCCCAACAACGGGTCGCCATCGTCCTCACAAATTCGCTGACATTGGCGACCCGTATG
>RFST01000144.1 GCA_009923855.1 Actinomycetota bacterium | reverse complement strand
TCAACCGACGCCACCACGGTCGTGATCTCCGCGCGGCCCACACCGGCATCGTCGAGGTCGGCACGGATCGGGATGTCGGCAATGGCGGTGCGTGGCCGACAGATCACCTCCACGGTGCGGTGCAGGCCAGCCATCCACCAGTTGTCCTGGTCTTCCACATGACTGTGCGCGCTATAGCGCATGACAACGATCGCGATCTCGTTGTGTCCGTCCGCGCAGACGTCCGTGATGTCGTACTCGGAGGGGAGACGACTGTCGGTGCCATACCCGACGAAGGCGCCATTGACGTAGACGGCATGCGCGCTCTCGGCGCCACCGATGCAGAGCAGAACCCGCTGTCGCCGCCATGTGACCGGAACGGTGATGTCACGGCGATACACCCCGGTGGGGTTGCGCCCGGGCACCGCGGGCGGCGCGCCCTCAAAGGGCATCTGCACATTTGTGTAGTGCGGTAGGTCAACGAACCCGCCGAGGTCCTGCATGGTCCAGTTGCCGGGCACGGTGACATCCACAGCCCGTCGCCGGGTACCGGTCAGCGCCGCCGCTGGCACAACATCAGGGTTGTTGAACATCTCGAGGCGCCATGTGCCGTCGAGGGAACGCCGCCGGCCACTGTTCAGTGGCACATGCATCGCCAACCGGTGCAGATCGGTGATCGTCGGGTCGGCCCATGGGCGCAACGATCCGATGACCGGCAAGGTCACTGTGGGCCTCGCGCGAGGGCACGTAATCGGCCGGCGAGTTCGGCGGGGTCAACCGGGTTGAAGTATTCCTCGGCGGCCACCTCGGCAGCAGCGATGTAGCGGGCCACACCGGCGCTGCGCCAGGGCGACACGATCTCAATGGATAGCCACGCGTCGTCCCACCCATGAGTGGTCGTCGGACGCTGGTTCAGCCACATCATGTAGGGCAACGGCTGGTCGAAGAGTCGATCGAGGCGATCCATCACATCGGCGAGCAGCACGGCGAGGGCGGCGCGTTGGTCGGTGCTGCATGACGCAAGATCAGCGATGTGGGTGGTGGGCGCGATATCGAGTGCTACCGGGTACACCGGCGCATGCGGCACGACAGCCGACCACTCGCCGACGGTGACGACGTGCCGGTCGCCGGGGTCGGTGTCAGGGGTCCACACCGCGAGGCGCCGTGCGGGTCGAGGGGGAACATGGTCGTAGGCGTAGATCTGTCCATGCGGGTGGGCGATGGTGGCGCCGACCTCAGGCCCACGGTTCTCGAACACCAGCACGTAGTCGACATCGTCGCGGCTGCCGAGGGTGGTGGTGCGCTCGGCCCACAGGTCGATCACCCGGGCGATGCCGTTCGCGCCAAGGGTGGCGAGTGATGCGTCGTGATCGCTGGTGTACAGCACCACCTCGCAGCGTTCGTCGGGCATAGCTGGCCATCGGTTCGTGAACCAGGTGACGTCATAGGGTTCTGGAGCTTCACGACCACCCACACAGAACGGGCAGCTGTCATCGGGCAGGTTCGGCCGGCCCTGCCGACTGGCGACCACATGCACCGGTGTTCCGTCGTGAGGGTCGTAACGCAGGTCGGTACTCATGTCGCGTCACAGCCCCAGACGGGCCAGTTGATCGTCGGGAGCGCCAATGGCGGCGAGTTCATCACGGAGTTCTGCCGCGAGTCGACGACCGACGTGGACGTCGGTGATGTCATGAGTTTCTGCGGGGTCGTCGACCACGTCGAACACTAGGTCGGGGTCGTCACCCGAGGTCTGCGCCCAGTACGGCACCGGGTCGCCGATACCGAAGGGTTGACGGATGACCGGCACATCAGAGCCGGGCATGTACTCGAGGGTGGCTCGACGATCCGGCCGCGGCAGGCGCACGTTGGGGAAGGCATGAATCGGCATGGTCGACCACCGGTTCGACCACATCGACAGCGGACGGTTGCCGTCGCGCGGGGCGCGGACGTATTTCATCGACCCTGACACCATCTGCACGGTGCGTCCCCACACACCGGTCAGCAGCCGGTCGCGAATCGCCGCGGTCTCGCCCGTGATCAACGGCACCAGCGAGTGACCGTGGGTGGCCTGTTCCACGTTGACATCGAAGATGTGGCACAACGTGGCGAAGATGTCGACGGTGGTGGTCAGCGCCGACGATGACCCGGCAGGCACTCCCGGCCAGGCGATCATCATCGGGATGTGGCCAAGGGGTTCGAACACCGGTACCCCGGGCTTGCCGAAGATGTCGCGCTCACCGAGATAGTGGCCGTGATCGGTGCACACGATCACCGCGGTGTCATCCCACATCGCGTGCCGGTCGAGCACGTCGAGCACGCGGCCGAGGCGGTCGTCGATGAACGACAGTTTCGCGCCGTAGTTCGCGCGGATATGACGGGCGGTGCGCTCATCGATGTGACCGCCGGCGACCGCATCTGCGGTGTAGGGCGGCCAGATCACTTTGGGTCCGTCCCAGTCAGGGTCGTACCGCGACATCCACGGTTCGGGCACATCGAATGGTTCGTGCGGGTCGAACTCGTCGATGAACAACATGAAGCGGTCGTGGTGGCCGGCCGCGCGTTCCAGCCACGCCGCCGCCTCATCCATGGTGCGCGCGCCGGGAAAATCGTCGTCGGTGCGGAACCAGGTGCGTGAGGTGTCGTAATGACGGGCGAGCCACGACGCGTCGGCCGGCACCGCCGGTGACCCCACCCATGAGGTGTCGGCCATCGTGCGCCACGGGTCATCCTCGTGGCCGCGCACGTACTCCCATGCGGTGAAATCGCAGTGGTAGTTCTCGCCACCGGTTTCGAACAGATGCGGATGATCCGAGACCAACATGGTGGTCACGCCGGCGCTATGGAGTCGTCGAGTGATGGGTTCTTCCCACACTTCGATCGACCCCCATGGCCGCCACAGGAAATCAAGTGAGCCGCACAGCAGGTCGTGCCGCGCCGGCATGCACGGCAACGACCCGGTGTAGTGCCGGTCGAACCGCACCGATCGTGCCGCCACCCGGTTGAGGTTGGGGGTGTCGAACTCGTCGCCGCCGTAGGCGCCGAGCATGTGCCGGTTCAGGCTGTCGAGCAGCACCACCACAACATTGCGCGGCATGGTCGCGCCCGTCACCTGATACGTCGATGCCGTCGCGTCCCCCACGGTCACGACTCTAGGCACCGTGGCGCCATCCGGATTGCCGATTGAACAGTGGGGGTGTTGGCACAGCGGGTGGCGCGCGATGTCTACGCTCGGCGGGGTGACACGTCCCACCATCGCTCTCATCGGGGCAGGCAGCACCGTGTTCGCGAAGAATCTGCTGGGCGACATCTTGAGCGACCCGGCACTTGCCCACTCACGGGTGGTGCTCCATGACATCGACGCCGAACGCATGGCGGTGAGCGAAACGGTGGCGTATCGGTTGGCGAACGCTGTTGGAGCCGAGCCTGAGATCGTCACCACCACCGATCGTCGACGAGCGCTCGATGGTGCCACTCATGCAATCACCATGTTTCAGGTGGGTGGGTACCGGCCGGCGACCGTGACCGACATGGAGATTCCCGCACGGTATGGCCTACGCCAAACCATTGGCGACACGCTCGGAATTGGGGGCATCATGCGTGCGGCACGCACCATCCCGGTGCTGCTCGATGTGTGCGATGACGCCGCCGAGGTAGGCGACAACACGCTGGTTCTGAACTATGTGAACCCGATGGCGATGCTGTGTATGGCGGCGCATCGGGCCACATCGGTGCCGGTCATCGGGTTGTGTCACAGCGTGCAGGGCACCGCAGCGCAACTGGCCGAGGATCTTGGTGTGGATGCCGATGATCTCGTGTACCGCTGTGCCGGCATCAACCACATGGCGTTCTATTTGCAGTTCGGCCGTCGGAACGCCGACGGGGCAGTCACCGATCTGTACCCGGCGCTGCACGAACGGGCCACCGCTGATGCGCCGGTGCGCCTCCATCGCGACCGAGCCGACGGCGGGGTAAGTGAGTTGTCCGATGCGGTGCGCTATGAGGTGTTGCGACGGCTCGGGTATTTCGTCACCGAGTCCAGCGAGCACTTTGCTGAATATGTGCCGTGGTTCATTCGCCGTGACCGTCCCGACCTCGTCGAACGTTTTGCGATTCCGATCGATGAGTACCCACGCCGCTGCGAGGAACAAATCGCCGGGTGGGAACGACTGCGCGATCATCTCACCGATCCAAGCGCTGAACTGCGCGTACGCCGCAGCCATGAGTACGGGGCGTCGGTGATCTCCGCGTCGATCACCGGCGAGCCGGTGACCGTGTACGGCAATGTGGCGAATCGTCGCGCCGATGGCGCGCGACTGATCGACAATCTGCCCGATGACTGTTGTGTGGAGGTGCCGTGTGCGGTGGATGCCGATGGTGTGCACCCCGAGGCCATCGGCGCGCTACCGGTGCATCTGGCCGCGCTCATGCAAACCAATATCAATGTGCAGTCGGTCACCGTGGATGCCGTGTTAAACGGCGATCGACGCGGCCTGCATCATGCGGCGATGCTCGACCCGCACACGGCAGCCGAGTTGCCTCTCGACGATATTGAGCGGCTCGTGGATGAACTGCTGGACGCCCACGGTGACCTGATCCCGGCGTCATTGCGACGCTGAGTGGGCCGGGTCGCGATGATGACGGCGTCGCGATCATACTGGGGGCATGTCCGATATCACGACGATCCGCATTGGCGAATGGTTCCAGGGGCCGACGGGCTCGGGCCAGGGCGGGTGGACATCGCAGCGGTTTCTCGCGGCGGTGTCGTCGGTGTGTGCCGAACCGGTGACTGCGGCGATCAGGGCAGCGACTCCACTAGAGGTCGACCTCACGGTGCGGGCTGTTGATGATGGCTGGGCGTTGTGCGCACCCGATGACACCGTGGTGATGACGGCATCGGTGTGGGCAGGTACGTATGCGGACACCGAACCGGTGTCGGTTGCGGCG
>RFST01000143.1 GCA_009923855.1 Actinomycetota bacterium | reverse complement strand
TTTGACGTCACGATTGAAAACGAATCCGAAGCCGTCGCGGGTTTGGTGGAGAGCACGTTCGCAGGCGATCCCGCTCATGGTCTTCCCGCACTGCCGGTGCAGATCGCCGATCGTTCCCTTGGCCGAGAGAATCCTGTCGCTGCCGTTGCGATCGCTGTGCTGGCCATGCTCGATGGTCGATTCCGGCTCGATGACCTCATCGATCTCATATCGATGGATGCCGTTCGTGAACGTGCCGGCCTCAGTACCGACGATGTCGTTCGACTCGTTGAGCTTCTCGTCGATGCCAATGCTCGGTGGGGTCTTGATGCCATGTCCCACACCGACGCCGGTGTGAGCGGGGTCAATGCGTTCACACTCACCGATGCCCTTGACCGAGTGCTGATGGGCGGGTTGACGGGTGTGGCTGGGCCCGAGCTCGTGGCGGGGGTTGCCCCGTCCACCCGAGCCGGAACCGATGACCTTGCGCTGGTGGGCGCAGCGCTCGGTATTGCCGACACTCTCGAGCGTGCGTACCGCGAACTGAGCGAGTCCGACACCGCTGATGTGTGGATCCGTCGACTACGCCATGTCATCGGTGACCTCGTCGCGCTTGATGATGAGCGCACCTATTCATGGCGTGCGCTCGACCGGGTTGTTGACGACATCACCGACGCCATCGAGGTCGCACGGTGCACCACCCCGGTGGACCCTGCGCAGATGTCGCTCTTGGTCAGGCGGGTGCTGTCATCGACGGCGGGGCGACCGCGTTTCGATACGGGGCGCATCACCGTGTCGTCTCTCACCGCTTTGCGCGGCGTTCCGCATCGGGTGGTGTGCCTGCTGGGTATGGATCACGGCGTGGAGCCTGCGTCCACACACCGCTCCGACGACCTTGCGGCTGCCGCCCCATGCCTTGGTGACCGCGACCCGCGAGCAGAATTCCGCGCGCAAATCCTCGACGCGGTCATGGCCGCTGGCGACCACCTCATCGTGTGCTCCACCGGGTTCGATGTGCGCTCACGCGCCGAGCTGCCGCCCGCAACAGTCGTCGAGGAACTCTCTGACCTTGTCGAGGTGATGACCGGGGGTCACGACCACATCATTGATCACCCTCGCCAGGGGTGGAGCGAATCTGCGTTCATGCCGCACCCTCTTGTCGGTCATACTCCGTGGAGCTACGACACGGCCGCTGCCGAGGCCGCGCTCGCTCGCCGTCATCAGAGCAACATTGCTGTGGCGGTGCCCGTACTCGAGGCGCCACCGATCGCGTTGGTGGCACCACGTGATCTGCAGCGCTCGGTGTCGAGCCCGGTACGAACCTTTGTTAACGATCGCCTCGGCATTGCGATGTCCGACCGTGAAGAAGAGCAGCTCAATGTCGACATTCCGCTCTCTGTCGACCCCCTCGACCAGTTCAATCTGCGCCAACGTCTCGTCGAGGGGGTGCTGAGCGGGGCGTCACCCACTGCGTGGGATACGTACCTGGCTCGCGCGGGCGACATTCCTCCTGCGGGTTTTGCTAGGGATGCCCTCGCCGCCGCTCGTCAGACAGCTGAGGCGTTCTCCATGGCGCTCGTCTCCGACGCTGCAGACCTTGGAATTCCGGATCTGGCACGTCGGCCGATGGATGCGGTGGCATTGCCGGTGCGTGCGACGATCGATGTGCCCGATGTGGGCCCGGTCGTGATCGAGGGCGAACTCGATGGTGTGGTTCGAGGCGACGGTATCGCCGCTCTGGTCGATGTCCGGGCGTCAACCATCACCGACGAACACCGACTTCATGCCATGGTCAACCTGGTGCTCGCTGCGCACATGGAACCGACCACTACGTGGGTGTCGCTGCTGTATCGCCACGAGAAAAGCGATGCGGTCTGCGAACAGATACGGCTTCGCCCCGATGCCGACATAGCCGATCTGGTCACACTCATCATCGAACGGCACCAGCGCGCGCTGTGCACGCCGTTGCCGTTCTTCGCCGGTGTTGCCGCCGCAACAGCAGCCAACAACCAAAAAGCGTGTGCTGCTGCATGGAACGGCAACCGGGTGAGGCCGGGCGAACGGGGACGCCCATGGAATCAACTCTTCTTCGATATCGATCTCGATGAACTGTTGGCACTGCCGGCGCTTCATGATGAGATTGCACAGGTGTATTTGCCGCTGATCGATGCGGTGGATGTCACTGCGCGAACCGGGGCCGAGGTCACGCAATGACGGCGACATCGTTCGATATCTCCATGGTGCCCGCACCTGGGCTCACCGTGATCGAGGCGTCTGCGGGAACCGGCAAGACGTTCTCCCTCGCGGCGTTGACGGTGAACGCCATCGCCGATGGACGTATCACAGCACGTGAACTCTGCACCGTCACGTTCACCGAGGCGGCCACGGCCGAACTGCGGAGCAGGCTGCGTCGTCGCATCGCTCGTGGGGTCGCTCTGTTGGATGACCCCGCCGTGGTGGCCGATCCGGCTGCCGCGTCGCCGGCCGATCGTGACCCGGTCGATCAGTTGCTGCTGCTGGGCAGCGCTGATGATCGGCGGGCACGCCACGAGCGCCTTGTTGCCGCTCTCACCGACATCGACGCGGCCACCGTGTCGACGATCCATGGCTTCTGTCAGCGGTTACTGGCCATTGCCGGTGCACCGCAGGCCGACATCACTACCGATGCCGACGATGTCGCCGACGTTGTGCGTGACTTGGTGTTGGCAGCAGCACTCTCGGGCGATGACGTCATCGCCACCGTCGACCTCAAACGGTTCATTGCTGCAGTGAGCCGGCGGCTCGCCAACCCCGAGGTGACGATGTCGTCCGACGACAACCCGGTGTCGACCGCGGTGGCGCATGCTGTCGACCAGGCAGTGGAACGAGTGAAAGCGATGAGGTCACACTGGGGGCGACGCACGTTTGATTCGATGCTCGTGGATGCTCACGAGGCACTCCACGATCCCACCGTCGGCCCGCGCCTGATTACAGAGCTCCGTTCTCGCTACGGCCTGGTGATGATCGACGAGTTCCAGGACACAAACGTCGTGCAATGGGAGATCTTCCGCACGGCATTTCTCGACCCGGCGTTCGGCTCGGCGGTTCCTGTGGTCGTCGTTGGCGATCCCAAGCAGTCGATTTACCGCTTCCGTGGCGCTGAGCTCTCGGCGTACCTCGCTGCCGTGAACTATGCGACCACGACCGGCGGTGTAGTGACCACCTTGTCCACCAACTGGCGGTCCGATCAGGGGCTGTTGCGCGGCCTCGACGCCATGATGGCCGGGGTCACCTTTGGCGACCCATCAGTGGTGTTCCAGTCCGTCGATGCCGGTCGGAGTGGCGAGTCGGGAGTCGTCGATCCGCAATCTTCGTCGCCGTTCATCATCCGTGCGCTTGGCCCGGTGGAACCGGGCGGCAAAATCACTGCTGATCCTGCACGGGAACTCGCCGTTGAAGATCTGACGGCCGAGGTCACCCGACACCTGGACGAGGTCATGATCGCTGGTGACGATGGCGCACCGCGTCGCGTTCGGCCCGACGACATCGGCATCTTGGTGCGCTCTAACAACGACGCTGTGGTGTTGGCCAGCGCACTGCGTGGAGCCGGGGTTCCGGTGTCGGTCAGCGGAGGCGATTCCGTTGTGAATTCAGCCGGTGGCCGTCATTGGGCGGCCCTCATCGCAGCGATGCAACGGCCCACGTCGCCGTCATCAGCGCGCCGTGTGGCGCTCAGCATCTTTGGCGGCATGACGGCCGACGAGGTTGCACATCTCACCGACGACGGCCAAAGTGCCATCACCGAATGGCTACGTGGTCTCGTCGATGACCTTCAGCGTGGTGGTTTGCCGCGATGTATGGGAACACTCCGCCAGCGGGGTTATGCCCGACGTCTGCTGGCCACCATCGGCGGTGAGCGAGACCTCACCGATATCGACCACATCGCGGAATTGATGCAACGCGCCACCGGGGGCCGGGGCTGCAGCCCGGCTCGGCTTGCCACGGTGCTCAACGACCTCGCTGGCGTGTCAGGTGACCCGGTGCTCAGCGAGGCCGTCGATCGTCGCCTTGATCGCGACGATGACACGGTCAAAATCATGACGGTGCATAAGGCCAAAGGCCTGGAGTTTCCCGTGGTGATGTGCCCCCTTCTGTGGACATCAGCAGATCGAATCCAGGGCACGATGGTGCACGCACATGTCGCCACTGGCGACGGGGGACATCGGTTGATCGATACCGGGTGGGTGTACGGCTCGGCCACGGCCAGCATCGATTCGTTGGCGAAGGGCGAAGAGGAGGCTGAAGCATTTCGCCTGCTGTATGTGGCTGTCACGCGTGCTGCTCAACGCCTGGTGCTGTGGGAGGTGCCGGCGTACACCTGGCGCTTTCAGCCGTTGCGGAAGATCTTCACCCAGACGTGCGACAACGACCTTGCCGCGTTGGCGACCCGCTCCGACGGCGCCATCGACGTGCAGGTGTCCGCAACCGCTGGCACCATCGTCGACGTCGCCGTAGATGCGGTGCCCGACACTGATCTCGCAGCCGCAACCTTCGATCGAGAGCTCGCGGCAACGTGGCGTGTGTGGTCGTTCTCCTCCATCAACCGTGCAGTCGACGACGACCGCCACCATGGCATCGTTGAGCCACCGGTTGTGAACGGTGGCCTTGACGAACCCACCGACAGCCACGTGGTGGAGGGCGCTCATCCACTGGCACCCGCTGGCCCCACACCAGACGAGACGCCATCGGTCACGACGTTGCGGACCGTTCCCGGCTCAGCTGCATTTGGCACCTTGGTGCACCGCATCCTCGAAGTCACCGACTTCACTGCCGCCGACCTGAATGGGGAGCTTCTCGACAACACGATGGACGCCATGCGCTATCGGCGGCTGCCGATGGCTCCGCAGCAGTTAGCTGCAGGGCTTGCCGATGCAGTGCGCGCCCCACTCGGCGGTCCACTGGGAGGGCGTCG
>RFST01000142.1 GCA_009923855.1 Actinomycetota bacterium | reverse complement strand
GCAATGGCACGACGCAATCCGGTGGAGCAGGAGGTGCAGGTAAGGCGTTCACCATCACAGGAGCTTCCGTGTACTACGGAGGTGGCGGCGGTGGTGGCATCAATGGCGACACAGGCCTCTCAACTGGAGAGGCGGGCGGCGGTGGCGTAGGTGGTGGCGGAGCAGGTGGTACGAAAGTCGCGCCTCGCGCGGGTTCCCCCGGAATGGATGGCTTGGGCGGCGGTGGTGGCGGCGGCTCCAACACAACTGCCAATGGCAACGTCACCTCGACGACCGGTGGCGACGGTGGCGATGGTGTTGTCATCGTGCGCTACTACTCGAATTGGTTGTCGTTGTCGGTTGGCGGCGCTCAGCAGCCGAGTGACTATACGTATTCGCCGGCTGCTTCCGATTGGGATTCGGTGGCACCGAAGGTTCAGTTGATTGATGCTGCGGGGACGGCGTTGTCGACGTCGGGTGTGTCGGTGACGGCGTCGTTCACGGCTACGTCGGGTTCGGCGTCGTTGTCGGGGGCAACGGTTACGACGGATGCCAATGGTGTGGCGGATTTCTCGTCGTTGGTGTTGAACGGCAACGCGGGCACTGCGGGGACGTTGACTTTCTCGGCGACGGGTTACGGATCGGTGACGTCGACGTCGGTGACGATTGGTCAGGCAACACCGGTGCTGTCGTGGAGCGATGTGTCCAAGACATACGGGGACTCGGCGTACTCAATTTCGGCGCCGACGGCGTCGGTGGGCGGAACATTCGCGTATGCATCGTCGGATACCTCGGTGATCTCGGTGTCAGGGTCAACGGTGACGGTGGAGGGCGCCGGGTCGGCAACTCTGACAGCCACGTTTACTCCCACAGATACGACGAATTACGTGTCCGGTGAAACGGTGACCCAGACAGTGACCGTTGCCAAGGCATCGCAGGACGCGTTGACGGTGACGCCAACGTCGGGGACGTATGGCACGGCGATTACGTTGACGACGTCTGGCGGATCGACTGGGGGTTCGGTTTCTTACACAGTGGCGAATGGAACGGCGTCTGGATGCTCTGAATCGTCGGGTTCGTTGACATCGACATCGGCGGGGACGTGCACGGTGACGGCGACGATGGCGGGGAACACGAACTACGACGAGGTGTCGTCGTCGGCGACCACGGTGACGTTTGGGGCGAAGGCGTTGACGATCACGGGGGTGACAGCGAATAACAAGGTCTATGACGGGACGGCGTTGGCGACGTTGGATTTCAGTTCGGCGTCGTTGGTTGGTGTGGTGCCGGGCGATTCGTCGAGTGAGGTCGATATTGATTCGTCGTCGGTGACGGGCGAGTTTGCGTCCTCAGCGGTGGGGACTGACGTAGCGGTGACGGTGACGGGTGTGGCGTTGACGGGCACGAACGCATCGAGTTATTTGCTGACGCAGCCGACTGGGCTGACCGCCGACATCCTCTCGGCATCAAGGACGCTGTCGTTCTCGACGACCTCGTATTCGACAACGTATGGGGATGCGCCGTTCACGGTCAGTGCATCACCATCGGTTGGTACGGGAACGGTGACCTATTCGGCATCTGGTTCGGCGTGCACTGTGAACTCGTCAACAGGCTTGGTCACCATCACCGGTGCGGGGACATGTTCCATTTCAGCGAGCGTGGCGACCGACGGTGTGTATGACAGTGCATCCACGACGACACCGGCGACGGTGACGGTTGGCAAGGCACCGTTGACGGTGACGGCGGGTGACCAGTCAGTCACGTATCAATCCGCAGCGTCGACGGTGACGAATGCGGGATCAGTGACGTATTCGGGGTTTGTGAACAGTGAGACGGCGTCGGTGGTGACAGGTTCGGTGACGTACACCACCACCTACACGGCGTCGACCGATGCCGGAACCTCGGGTGTGGTGGTGACGCCAGTAGTGAGTGGCCTGTCGGCGACGAACTACTCGTTGACCGCGGTGAGTGGCACTGTCACCGTCACCAAAGCATCGCAGTCGGTGTCGTTCGGTGTGTTGTCGGCAAAGACGTATGGCGATGCCGCGTTCACAGTGACGGCGACAGCGGTGACATCGGGCGCGGACAACGGGAACCTGGTGTCGTTCGCGAGCGGCTCGCCAGAGGTGTGCTCAGTGGCGGGCGATGCGGCCACCGTGGATGATGCGACGTCGGCGGTGGTGACGTTGTTGGCTGCGGGGACGTGTGAGATCACGGCATCGCAGGCCGGCACGACGAACCACACCGCTGCCACCGATGTCACCCGGGAATTCACGGTGGCGAAGCGTGCGCAGGCCGATGTGGTGCTGACGAATGCCGACACGTTCGTGTGGGGTGATGACATCACGTTGGCTGCCACCGGAGGTTCCGGAACTGGCGCGGTGTGACCGGTGGGACCTCGGGATGCTCGGTGAATGCCTCAACGGGTGTGGTGTCGTTCACTCAGGCGGGTTCATGCGAGGTCACAGCGCAACGTGCCGGTGACGCGAACCACCTCGCGGGCGCGACTGAATCACAGTCGATCACGATCGGCCGGGCTGCACAGTCGGTGGCGTTCACGTCGGTGGTGCCAGCAACGCCGTTGCCAGGCGGCACCTATTCACCGACGGCGACGGCAACGAGTGGCATCGACGTCACCGACGACGACTTCTCTGTCACGGAGGGTGATGGGGTGGTGTGTTCGCTCAGTGGTCGTGTGCTGTCGTTCCTCACCACCGGTTCCTGCACGGTCGCGGTGGACCAAGCCGGCGATGCCCGGTTCAGCGCCGCAGCACGTCAGGTGCAGACGATCACGGTGGGAGCACTGAACCAATCGGTGACAGTGGTTGCACCCAGCGATGTTGATTTCGGTGGGGTGGCGTTCTCGCTGGATGCATCGGCCTCGTCGGGGCTGGCGGTGTCGGTGTCGTCGACCGACACTGACGTGTGCACGGTGTCGGGGTTGGTGGTGACTCCGGTAGCAGTCGGCACATGTGAATTGAGCGTGGCCCAAGCCGGCGACGATCGATTCGCGGCGGCCGCAACGGCGACGACGAGTTTCGAGGTGCGCGCGGTGGTGCCGAGCGCAGCATTCATCACGTCGGTGTCGGCCGGTGACGGTGCGGTCACGGTGGGGTTCACCGAACCAGCATTCACCGGTGGTGTTGACTTGGCGGCGTATCGGGTCACCGCCACGCCTGACGGTGGCGTGGCGGTGGTGGATGACAGTTGTGCTGCGTCACCGTGCACAGTGAATGGACTGGCGAACGGCACCGAATACACGGTGACGGTGACATCGCGGAACAGCGTGGGTCTGGGTGCGGTGTCGAACGTGTCGCCCGCGGTCACGCCGGCGACCGCGGCAACAGCCGTGCAGGCGATGTCGGCGGTGCCTTTCGACGGTGGGTTGACACTGAGTTGGACACCGCCGAGCGTGTTCGGTGGTGGCACATTCAGCGCATATGAGATTCGCGTGCGGGAGGCAGGCGGCGAGTGGCCGGCGGAGCCAACCGCAGAGGTGACATCGTCGGTATCCACACAACGCACGTTGACCGGCCTGGTGAACGGCACGGCCTATGAGGTGCAGGTGGTCACGGTCACCACGGCGAATGGCGAGGCCTTGGTGGGCAACACTGCCGAATTGACATCGGTGCCAGTGACGGTGCCGGGTGTGCCGGGTGTGGCAGCGCTGAATCGGGTGGCACCGCGCGATGTGAATCTGTCGTGGTCGGCGCCGGCGAGCGATGGCGGCGCCACGGTGACTGGTTACGAGGTCACCGTCACCGATGGAGACGGTGAATCGGTTGCGTGCACCGATGTGGCGGTGGCTGCTGTGACCCGGTCAGGGTCATGTGAACTACGTGGGCTCGATTTGGCGACGGACTTCCAGGTGGACATCGTCGCAGTGAACCGTGTGGGTACGGGTGAGGCGTCGACGGCAGAGTTCTCCACGCCGTCGTTCCCGGTGCCCGACGATGAGCCAGAGCTTCCAGCCGACGCAGGATGCCCGCCGTGCGTGCTCGATGCTGAAGGCAACCCGATACCGAATGATGTGGATCAGAGCGCACCGGGTGCACAGCCAGGCCGGTCAGAGATTTCGGTTGGTGACGTGTCGGTGGTCATCGACGCATCGTGGGTGGATGCCGACGGCGTGTCGGTGGTGCAGTTGCCCGAGGTGGTGTCGGCCAGTGGTTCAGGGGCGTTGGCGACATCGGTGGTGACGGTGTATCTCGCGGGCGAACTCGTCGGTGAGGTACGTGTCGACGATGACGGCACATGGGATGTGGATCTCGATGTAGCGGTGGCGGGCACGTTGGTGATCTCTATCGTCGACGCCGCCGGTGATGTGCTGGTGGTGACCCATCCGGTGGATGTTGTGGACACCACCGGAGCGTCAGGGCCGCGCGACCCTGCCGGTGGTGAACAGGTGCTTCCTGGTCCAGGTGGTGCTGTGGTGCTCGGCCCCGACGGCGAGTTGCTCGACGGTGATGTGAGCATCGATGACGACGGTGGCGTCACCGTGACTGTTGACGGCATCACGGTGACGTTGGTGCCAACCGCCGACACTCGAACAACAGTCGATGCTGATGGCCGACTGATCGTGTTCGGTGACGCACGGATGCGTGTCGGTGGCGCAGAACTGTTGGCCGGGTCGTCGATCGTGGTGTTCCTCGATGGGCAACGGCTGGGTGCGGTCACGGTCAGCAATGACGGCGCGGTGGACACCACGCTGGCATTCACCGCACCCGAGGCATCAACGCCGAGGGTCGTGCAGATTGATGTGACTGGTGCGGACACGGTCGCGAGGTCGGTTGCCGTTGGCTATCTGCATACGGTCCCATCGTCGACGCAGCCGGCCGCACCGTCTGACGACGATGCGTGTTCGCCGTGTGTGACCGGCCCCGACGGCGAGGAAATTGATGTTGACGTCACCGTGAGCGACCTTGGTGAGGTGCCCGGTTCGGTCACAATCGGTGATGGTGACGCGTCGGTCACGATCGGCGCGGGCAGTGACGCAGGCGTTGGTGACGGCGCCGCAACAACGTGGATCAACAGCGACGGCAC
>RFST01000141.1 GCA_009923855.1 Actinomycetota bacterium | reverse complement strand
ATCTCGCGACGGATCGCCTGCCCGGTATGTGACGGCGAGAGCGTCTTCGAGTCGCGCAACCCGGCGTCCGAAGGCATCCGGGCAGCGGTGGTGACCGCCGTTGACGAGGGCCGTCTCGACGATGACGGCATCATCGCTGCCGTTGCCGACGCCTATGGCGCACAAGTGCTGTTGGTGCCACGGACCGATGGACTCGATGCCCTCGCGTGGGCGTTGCCGGTGGCAGCCGGGGTGATAGCCGTGTCCGGTTTGGCGGTGGCCTTCCGCCGGTGGCGTGATGCCGCGCTGCTCGATGGCCCAGTATCCGACGATGATCGTCGACTTGTGGCTCGTCGTCGGGAGGGCACCGGTGCGTCCGCCGGTGACGATTCCGATGCTTGAACCCGATCGCGACGCCCTTGGTGACGAACTCGAGTTCTTGCTGGCGTCGATCGATGACCTCGATCGTGAACTCGACGCGGGAGATCTCACCTCCGACGATCATCGGGTGCTCGTCGACGGGTACACCGCCCGTGCGGCGCAGATCATCCGCGTGCTCGACGCAGATGCGCCGCCACAGCGTCGCGTGCGGCGGCCCAGTGGACTGCGCCGCAAGGTCGCGGTCATCGCGGCAGTGCTGGCCGTGGCGGTCGGGCTGGGCTGGATCGTGTCCGCATCATCGGGCCAGCGGTTACCCGGCCAAGAGATGACCGGATTCGATCCACGCGATGAATCCACTCGGCTGCTGGCCCAAGCACGGTCGGTGTCGCTGGCCTCGCCCGAGGAGGCTGCGGCGCTCTACGGGTTGGTCCTCGAGATTGATCCCGACAATGTGGAGGCGTTGACCTACCGGGGCTGGACCTTGGCCCTGGCGGCGGTGCGGATGTCGGATTCAGCCGCGGCCTCACGCCAACTCGATACCGCCGTCGACTTGTTGATTTCGGCGATCGAGACCGACCCGACCTATGCCGACCCGTACTGTTTCCTCGGCATCGTGCAGTTTCGTTTTGCGGGCGATGCCAATGGTGCAGCCCCCCTCGTTGATGGCTGTCTGGCGTCGAATCCGCCAGCGGAAGTCCGCGATCTGGTGCAAGCTCTCGCCGCGGACATCGCTGCTGCTCAGGAGTGATACACCGCGCGCTGGTTGTGCCTAGGACGCGCCCGGCGGAGGCCAGGCTTTTGCCCGTGAGAAACGTCCGCGCGCGGATCGTTTGACCACCCACACCGAGGCCTTGCGCCACTCTGGTTCGGAGACCACATCCATTCCACGTCGGACCAGCGCGCGAATCGTTGCCGGGATGATGTCGCCGTGGGAGCACAACACCGCCCGGTCGGGTACCTCCCCCAGCAGGTCGAGCACCGGTTCGAAGGGTTCGTCTTCGCAGAGGCGTTGCTCGATGGTGACCGGCACATCGATGGCGAGGCCGAGTGGTTCCAAGGTTTGGACGCACCGCACATACGGGCTCGACAGCAACACGCTGGGGTCTTTGCGGGCCAGGCGCTCCGCGAGCGCTGCCGATTGGCGCCATCCCGCGCTCGATAGAGGCCGGTCGATGTCGTCGCCGTCCCATGTGCGGCGTTCGCCGGCCTTGGCGTGTCGGACGAGATAGATCGGCATGGCGGTACTCAGGGCCGGTGGTGGCGCCCCGCGGCGACGCTAGCCGGTGGCGGCGGGGTTCACCCCCAGCCGAGGTCGTGCAGTTGCTCGTCGTCGATGCCGGCAGCGTGGGCGAGTTCGTGGATGACGGTGACGGTGACCTCGTCGATGAGTTCGTCGATGTCGGCGCACATCTCACAGAGCGCGAGCCGGTAGATGGTGACAACGTCGGGGCCCTCGGCGCCGGTGCGTTCGGTGTGTGGCACCCCGTCGTAGAGCCCGAGCAGGTCTGGTTCGTCGGGGTCGCGGTCGAGAACTCGCACGACCACATTGTCGAGGACGGGCACGAGCTCGGCGGGTAGACCGTCGAGGGCGTCACGCACTAGTTGTTCGAACCGGTAGATCGGCACCGGTTCCATGGCTGATCAGTCGATGACCTTCAACTGTGGGCTGAACACCTTCTTCGGCCGCATGTCGACCGCGATGCGCTCAGCGATGTCGCGGAACATCTGGGCGGCCTCGGGATCCGGTTCGACGGCGGTGATTGGACGTCCCTCGTCGCCGCCGATACGCAACTCGGGCACGAGAGGTAACTGACCGAGCAGCGGCACATCGAGTTCGGCGGCCAGTTCCGCGCACCCCCGCCGGATCCGAACAGTTCGTAGCGGGTGCCGTCATCACCGGTGAACCACGACATGTTCTCGATAACACCGCGCACCGGAAGGTTGACCTTGCCGGCCATCGCAGCCGAGAGACGCGCGACCTTCTGCGCTGCGGGCTGCGGCGTTGTCACGACGAATACCTCGCCGCGTGGCAGGTACTGGGCGAGGCTGAGCGCAATGTCGCCCGTTCCGGGTGGCATATCCACAAGCAAGAAATCCGGTTCATCCCAGAAGATGTCGGTGAGGAACTGTTCGAGGGCCTTGTGCAGCATGGGCCCGCGCCAGACGACCGCTTCGCCCTCGGGGACGAAATAGCCGATGGAGATACACCGCACACCCCACTGCTCGGGCGGCACGATCATCTCGTCGATCACGGTGGGCTGGCGGTCGGTGCCGAGCATGCGCGGGATCGAGTATCCGTAGATGTCGGCGTCGACGACGCCGACCGAGTGGCCCTGCTGGGCGAGAGCGACAGCGAGGTTGGTGGTGACACTCGACTTGCCGACCCCGCCCTTGCCCGACGAGATGAGCAGTGGCCGTGTGCGCGATCCGGACTCGGCGAATGGGATGGCGCGCCCCTCAGCGTGGCCGTGCGCGTGGCCCTGGCCGGCCGAGGCCGACCCTGGGGCGCCGTGCAGCATTTCGCGTACCGCGGCCCGTTCCTCATCGTTCATCACGGTGAATTCCAGATCGACCGAGGTGACACCGTCGAGGGTCACCACGGCATCGTTCACGCGGCGTTGAATCTCGTTGCGCAGCGGGCACCCAGCCACGGTGAGCGCAACGCAGATATCGGCGACGCCACCGTCGCGCATCTCGGCGCGGCGCAGCATGCCGAGATCGACGATGGAGCGGTGCAGTTCGGGGTCTTCGACCGGTCGGAGAGCCTCAACGAGTTGTTCGGGGGTGGGGGCCATGGCTCCATTGTGGCAAGTCCGGCACCATTTGCACTACGCCGGTAGTGGAAAACCGTCGTCTATGATTTGGGCTCATGGCGACCGACACGTCATTCAACGCGACCGTGTCGGCGATCACCGATGCATTCGGTGATCCGACACGGCGCCACGTGTACCTTCTCGTGCGGTCCTCGGGCGATGACGGAGTGACGGCGTCGATGGTGGCGGCCGAGGTCGACATTCATACAAATGTTGCTCGCCACCACCTCGAGAAACTGGCCGCTGGTGGGTACGTGGAGATCCAATCGGGTCGCCCGAATGCGTCTGGCGCTGGACGTCCGTCGAAGCGGTACGTGGCTGTGGCTGCCGCGCACCCAGAGTTTCCGGTGCGCAGCGACGACCTTGTGCTGTCACTTCTCGGGCGTGCGCTCACCCGACTGCCGCGCGATGAAGCCGAGCAACTCGCCGAGGAAGTCGGTGCGGAATATGGACGGGTGCTTGCTGCAGGCCTCACCGGCGACGCGCTCGAGAGCGGGCACCGATCTCTACGAGCCGCCATTGGCGCGGTGGCCGATGCGCTGACCGCGCACGGTTTCGCCGCTCATGCCGATGATCGCAACGACCGGTTGCGCATCATCAACAACCACTGCCCATTCGGCGATGTGGCCATGGAACACCCAGTGATCTGTGCCGTCGATCGGGGCATGGTGCGCGGCATGCTCTCAGAGTTGTACACCGATGGAATCGGTGAGGTCGTGACCGAGTCGAGTGTGGCCCTCGGTGACGCGATCTGTTCCACCACCGTGTGAGGCTGGGCCAGTCCCGTGCCGGGATCAACTTCAGACGGCACAATGGTCGGTGATGCAGCCAGTCCCGTCCCATCCCGCTGACCCAATGGCCACTCTGGCCGAGGTCGCCGCAAGCGCTCTCGGGCGTATCTGCGGTCTCGAGGGTATTGATCCCGTCGTCCGACCCTCCGATCGAGCCGACGCGCAGATCAACGGTGCGATGGCACTTGGCAAGCAGGTCGGGCGACCCCCGCGTGAGATCGCCGAAGAACTCGTTGCATCCGGCGAATTGGACGGGGTGTGCTCAACGGCCGAGGTCGCAGGGCCCGGATTCATCAACGTGACGTTCGCCCCGACGGTGCTCACCTCCGCGGTGGTGACCATGGCGACCGATGACCGTCTTGGCCATGTGCCAACGGCGGCACCGCGCACGGTGGTGATCGACTATTCGGCTCCGAACGTGGCCAAGGAGATGCACGTCGGCCATCTGCGATCCACAGTGATCGGTGACGCCTTGGCGCGACTGCACATGTTCCGTGGCGACACGGTCATCCGTGAGAATCACATCGGTGATTGGGGCCGACCGTTCGGCATGCTGATCGAGCACCTCTTGGACCTCGGTGCCGACGTGGCCGCCGAGGGGCTCGGGCAGGGTGACCTCGATGGCTTCTACAAAGAGGCCAATGCCAAGTTCGACGCCGACCCCGATTTCCAAGAGCGTTCCCGGGAACGCGTTGTCGCGCTGCAGTCTGGTGATCCCGAGACGCACGAACTCTGGAATCGTTTGGTGGCGCTGTCGACGGAGTACTTCAACACCGTGTATGGCCGACTCGGAGTGCTCCTCAACGACGACGACCTTGCCGGGGAAAGCCGGTACCAGCCGATGATGGCGGACACATTGCAGCGACTCGATGATGCAGGCCCGCAGCGATGGAGCCGGTGTGGTCTTCCCTCCCGGATTCACGAATCGTGATGGTGAGCCACTGCCGCTGATCGTCCAGGCACGTACTGGTGGTTTCAACTACGCGACCTCCGACCTGACCTGTGTGATCGACCGGGTGGAGCGCCTCGACGCGGACCTGTTGCTGTACGTCGTCGGGGCGCCGCAAGCGCAGC